>JANONY010000375.1:0-7543 GCA_031421055.1 Actinomycetes bacterium
GCTGAACTGCTCGAGGGGCGTCGCGCCCAATTCGTCGACGAGATTGTGGCGACCGAGGGAGTCTCGGCCGCGGCCGCCGGCATCCAGGTTGACGCGGCCGTCGACCTGTGGGTCTGGTATGCCGGCTGGGCCGATAAGTACGTGCAGGTTGCAGGCAACGGCAACCCGGTCAGTGGCCCGTACTTCAATCTCTCCACACCAGAGCCGACGGGCGTGGTCGCGATCATTGCACCACAGCAGGGTGGCTCGCTGCTCGGGCTCGCGAGCGTCATCGCTCCGGCGGTGCTGACCGGCAACACCGTGGTGGTCGTGGCGAACGAAACCGCACCGCTCTCGGCGATCAGCCTGTCAGAGGTGCTCGCGACGAGTGACGTGCCGGGCGGAGTGATCAACATTCTGACCGGATCACCCGCCGAGATCGCCCCATGGCTCGCCAGTCACGCCGACGTCAACGGCCTCGATCTCGCCGGCGCAGAGCTGCTCGACTGGATCGATCTGCAGATCGCCGCAGCCGACACGCTCAAGCGGGTGCTGGCGCCGGTCGCCGGCATCCCAGGCGCGTCACTCGACCGAATCACCGCCTTCACCGAAACCAAGACCGTCTGGCACACCAAGTCGCTGATCTAGATTGTGCCGTGTACCGCGCGGGGGTTTGTCGCGCACGCGGGTGTACATACCGCCGCGCGCCACAAACCTCAGCGCGGCAGGCGCCATGAAACCGTGTTGCGACCGCCGAGTGGCAATGCAGGTGCAGTCGCCCGAATTGACGCCACTGGGCGCCGCTAAGCTCGTCGCGTGAACGTGTCCAGTTGTCTGGGATGAGGGAGTAGCGTGCTTAGAGTTGAGCCACGACGCTGGTTGAGCGTCCTATTCGTTGTGGTCATCGCGGGCGTTGGCGGTGCGACGGTTCTCGGACGAGTAACTCTTGACGACCTCGGCTGGCCGGGGGCGCTGTATGTCGGGTTCGCATGGGGCGCTCTGGTTGGGAGTGTTTTTGGCCTCGCGCTGATCTACTACTTTGCACGGATCGACACCCTCCGGTATGAGGTTGCCCGATTGCACCCGGATGCTCTCGTCGTTGTCGGGATGCGCGACAAAGCGTTCATCGCCTCACTCCGTCGCGTGCTGAGCATGACCCCGACGATGAAGCAGTTGTTTACGGTCGCATTCGATCGCGAGGGCCTCTCCTTCTGGACAGGCACGCGCGTGCCGGAGCGGATGGCACTGATTCCAGTGAAGTCGATTCTCGGAGTGACTTCCGGAGAGTCGTCAAGCCCTGGATGGGGAGTCCCGCCCTACACTCGCCTTGATGTGCGGGTGCAGCTTGCCGACTTCGTTGAGGAACTCCAGTTCGGCGTCGAAGCAATTTCGCCTTTTGGCAGGACGGGTGCCGCGACCGAGGCCCAGATTGCCGAGTTCGCGCGTACGGCAAGCGAGTTGGTTGGCGCGCAACGGGCGCCGAAGACAACGAGCTCGTTGTCAGCACAGACCCTTGTGCCCGGAACCACGGCCTGGGCCGCGGTGCGCGTTGGGCGGCGAGTGACTGCGGCGGTCGTGGTGCTAGGGGCGACGGTGGTCGCGCTCGCGATGTATTTGGTGCTCCAGGACGGAGAGAGTCCCATACTGCTGGTGTGGCCCCTCGCCGCAATGCAGGGAGCATACTTTTTGACCTTGGTCGCGAGTGCCCGCGCGATGAAGCGCGAGCGAACCGCTGGCTACACCACTCTCAATCGAGTCGAGTTGGATCTGATGCAACTTCATCCGCGCACGGGAGCGGTTCTGCGTGAGGCCGGTGCATTGCCACTCTCAGCGGATCGCTTCAACGAGCTCCTCCGCTAAGCGCGACGCGGGCAAGCGCGCGGCGCTGTGTCGGCCATGCGGCGGCTATAACCTACGCGCGGCCAACACGCCACCGCGCGGCGGCCCGCGAGATACGGGTGGGGCACGGCGACAGAGCCGAGCTCACCAAGAAGGGCCGGCCCCGCGTTGAGGTGAAGTCCTAGTGCTCACCCGGCTGCTGCTCGGGCTTGCGGATCATGAACGCGAGCGGAATCGCGATCAGCGAGATGATCGCCCCAACGACGAACGCTCCGTGGATACCGTGCGCGGTCGCGGTGATCTCGCTCACTCCTTGACCCATTTCGCGCACGAGCGTCGCCGACATCACCGTGATGAAGAGTGCGACGCCAGCGGCACCCGCGAGCTGCTGCAGGGTTCCAACCACGGCGCTGCCGTGTGAGTAGAGATGCGGCGGAACGTCGCCGAGCCCGGCGCTGAACAGTGGCGTGAAGACGAGCGCGAGCCCGATGCTCAGCGTGACGTGCGCGACGAGTACCCACCACGATGGCGTGGATGCCGTCAGCAACGTCATGCCCCACACTGCCGTGCTGACCACGATCGATCCACTGACAACGAGCAGGCGCGGGCCAATGCGGTCGTAGAGTCGCCCGACCGGCGGCGCGAGCAGTCCCATGATGAGCCCACCAGGCAGCAACAGCATTCCGGTTGCGAACGGGTCGAGCTGCAGCACGTTTTGCGTGTAGATCGGCAGCAGAATGAAGGTTCCGAACAAGGCGATCATGCTGATACCGAGCATGGCGACCGCGAAGGTGAAGGTGCGGCCCTTGAACGTGCGCAGGTCGAGGAGGGCCGAATCCGACTTCTGTAGGTGCAGTTGACGAAGGATGAACATCGTTATTCCCAGCACGCCAACCGTGAGCGGCAGCCAACTCTGCACCGCGTTGATGCCAGCTGTGCCGACGTTGCTCAAGCCGAACACCAGTCCGCCGAACCCGAAGGCGGAGAGGATGACCGAGAGCACGTCAATAGAAGTCTTGCGCGGCTCCGTCACGTTGGGCACCCGAAGGTAGCCGATGACGAGCGCGGTGATGGCGATCGGGAGCACGAAGAAGTACATCCACCGCCAGTTGAGAAAGTTGATGATCAGTCCGGAGATGATGGGGCCAATCGCCGGAGCCACCGAGATCACGATCGAGATGTTGCCCATGACGCGCCCGCGCGACTCCGCAGGCACGAGGGTGAGCACGGTCGTGAACAGCAGCGGGATCATGATGGCGGTTCCGCTCGCCTGCACGATGCGGGCGAGAACCAGCAACTCGAAGCCGGGCGCGAGTGCGGCGAACAGGGTGCCGGCGCTGAACAAAGACATTGCGGCAATGAACACTGTGCGCGTGTTGAAGCGCTGCAACAGAAAGCCGGTGATCGGGATGACGACGGCCATCGTCAACATGAACGCGCCGGTAAGCCACTGCGCCGCGCCGGCGGTGATGCGCAGGTCTTTCATGAGCTGCGGAATCGCGACACCCATGATGGTTTCGTTGAGGATGACGACGAAGGTCGAAATCAGAAGCAGCGTGATGACGAGGCGGTTGCGGGCGCCCTGATCGACGGCAGGGTCGCTGGTTAGGTGAGGTGTCGTTGCGGTTGTTTCAGACAATATTGAGTCCCGTCGTGTTGTGTGCGGTGGGATGTCGCGGAGCGCGAAAGAACAAAGGCGCGCTGACTTCAGCGCTACTTGAGTCTCGTCAATTCCACTGACATCGAAAAGTTTTAGACCTCGACGACCTCCGCGAGCGCCTCAAGAAGCTCGGCATAGCCACGCTCGCGCGACGAACCGTCGTCGTTGCCGTCGAAGTAGGCGCCGTGCTCGGTGAGTAGCAGGCGTGTGCCGCGTGCCGAGGGCTCGAGCTCGGTTGACTGCAGCGAGGTAGACAGCTTCTTGTCGCCGAAGTGCATGGTGTAGCTGAGCACGAACCGTTCGTGCTCAACGATGTCGTGATAGATCGCGTCAAAAGTACTGATCAGGCCATGAAACTCGCCCGAGCTGTACTCTCGGCCGCCTTCGCGAAAATCGATCGTCCAGTTCGCCGGTTGATTGTCGACGTCGCCGAACCACTTGGCCTTCACCGCTTGCACGGTGAGCGCCTCCCAGACGGTGGCGACCGGGGCGGCGTATTCGCGCTCCAGCGTGAAGGTCGAGTGGGTAATGCTTCGCTCAGTCATTTCGCTTCTCCATTTCTTCGGCGAGCAGCGCGCCGAGTCGGTCGAGACGCTGCTCCCAGACCAGTCGACGATCATGGATCCATGCCTCCGCCTCAGTCAACGCCGCCTCCTGCAGTTCACAGCTGCGAACCCGGCCGGTCTTGCGCGTACGAATGATGCCTCCGGCTTCGAGCACCGCGAGGTGCTGCATGACGGCGGGCATCGACATCGCGTGCGGAGCGGCGAGTTCGCTGACCGACGCTGGCCCGCTGCCGAGTCGTTCGATCATGAGGCGCCGCGTCGGGTCGGCGAGAGCATGGAACATGGTGTCGAGCGCATCCAATTGCTTAGGCATGTGCTTAAGTATGCTGGAATCCCAGCGAAAGTCAAGCGTTTAGTTAACTGTCAATTTTACTCGGGGATGCGCCACACTTGCACCATGAACAAACTCGCCAGGCCAGCGAGCGGTGCGGTAAGCGCGTGAGTGAAGGAAGCCAAAGAAGATGATCACCGAACACGCGCTGCTATCAATCACGCCCGGCCGCGAGAGCGAGTTCGAGCACGCGTTCGCCCAAGCACGCGCGATCATCGCCGCGATGCCCGGCTTCATCGAACTCTTTCTGCTTCGGGGCATCGAACACGAGTCGACCTATCTCTTGCTGGTGGATTGGAAGACGATCGAAGACCACGAGATCGGTTTCCGCCAGTCGCCAGAGTACGCACGCTGGAAAGAACTGCTGCACGGATTCTACGAGCCGTTTCCGACGGTCGAACATTTTGAAGAAATAGATTTGCCAGACGTGTCGATTTAGGCTTCGACGGTTCGTCGGTAGGGCAGGCGCGAACCGCACGCCGACACGAGCAGGGAGAGATATGAAGTACTTCACTTTCATGGCAACGGATGCGACCGCAGAGCCGTACCTGCCAGAAGAAGACAACATCGCCGACTGGTTGCGCGACGAGATCGCCAGCGGTACGACCATCGACGGGGACCGCATCGAGCCGCGCGAGAAGGCAAAAACGGTGCGAGTGCGCAATGGCGAGCTACTCGTCACTGACGGGCCGTTCACCGAGTCAAAAGAGTGGATCAATGGCTGGGGTGTGATGGAGTGTGACGACCTCGACCAGGTGATCGAGATCATGGCGAAGCACCCGGTTGCGCGCTTCGGCCAGATAGAGATTCGACCCTTTTCGGCCGACGACGATCAGGAGCACAGCCGCGAGATTAATGCTGACCCGACCAACAGCTACATCATGTTTGTCTGCGTCGACGGCGATCCAGACACCGACCCGGCTCCGGAAGCCGACATCGATGCGTGGGTTGAACGCCACAACGCCTCGGGCAAGCGGGTCACTGGGCACCAGCTCGCTGGCATCTCAGACGCGACGACCGTGAAGGTGCGCGACGGCAAGACGCTGGTGACCGACGGCCCTTTCACCGAGTCCAAGGAATGGATCGCCGGCTACGACTTGCTCAACTGCGCGTCGATGGATGAGGCAATCGCAATCGCGGCCGAGCACACGATGGCGCGCGGTGGGCGTATCGAAGTGCGGGCGGCCTGGCCGATCGGGCTGGACCTGTCCTGAGCGACGCAGCCGATTCAGGCGCGGCCGTCACGAGTGCCGTCGCGGCGGCGTATGCGGGGGAGTGGGCGCGCGTGGTGTCCACTCTCATCCGCATCACTGGCGACTGGTCGTTGGCAGAAGACTGCACGGCCGACGCTTTTGAGCGGGCGCTCGCCCGCTGGCCGCGCGACGGGGTTCCCGACAGGCCGGGTGCGTGGCTGACGACGGTGGCAAAGAACCGCGCGCTCGACGTGCTGCGGCGCCGCACGAGTGAGAAGAGGAAGCTGGAGGAGGTGGCGATGATGGATGAACTGCAGGCGGATGCCCCAGAGCTCATCGACGACCGCCTACGTCTGATCTTCACCTGCTGCCACCCCGCGCTCGCCTCGAGGCGCGCGTGGCTCTCACGCTTCGCACGGTCGCTGGACTAACCACCCCCGAGATCGCGAGCGCGTTCCTCGTGCCGGAGCCGACGATGGCGCAGCGACTGGTGCGGGCGAAACGCAAGATCAGCAACGCGCACATTCCGTACCGTGTGCCGCCGCCGCACCTGCTGCCTGAGCGGTTGAGCGGGGTGCTCTCCGTGCTCTACCTGCTCTTCAACGAGGGGTACACGAACGCGCGAGTCGACCTGGCGGCCGAGGCGATTCGGCTCACCAGGTCGCTCGCCGCACTCATGCCAGACGAACCGGAGGTTGCCGGACTTCTCGCCCTCGAATTGCTGCAGCACTCGCGACGCACGGCGAGGCTCGTCGACGGCGAGCTCGTGCCGCTCGAAGAGCAAGACCGATCGCTCTGGGATGCCGAGGCGATCGCCGAGGGGCTGAGTCTGCTGCGGCCGGGCGGCCAGTACCAAGTGCAGGCTACGATCGCGGCGATTCACGCGCGTGACGACGGCGACTACTCGCGACTCGTCGAGTTGTACGACCTGCTCGGCGGGGGCAGTGTCGTCGCGCTCAACCGGGCGGTCGCGATGGGGATCGCCCACGGCGGGGCTTGCCGCGGCCTACGAGCTCGCGCTCGAACGAGTACGCACAGAGCCAGAGCGGCGCTACCTTGCCAAGCGCAAGGCGGAGGCGGAGGCTGGGGGAGGAAAGGAGACCTAATGCTCACAATCAACGGCGCATTCAGCGGTTTCTCGATTGACGACCTCGCTGCGGCCACGGAGTTCTACGGCACGAAGCTCGGGTTGACGGTTACCGAGAACGAGATGGGTTTTCTCGAGATTGCTCTGCCGAGCGGTGCGCGGGTCATGGCCTACACAAAACCGAACCACGAGCCTGCTAGCTACACGGTGTTGAATTTTGACGTGGACGACGTTGAGGCCGCTGTTGACGAACTCAACGCGGCCGGCGTGGTCACAAAAATCTATACCGACCCCGATTTTGGGACAGACGCGAAGGGCATCTCCCGCGGCCAAGGCCCAGATATTGCCTGGTTCACAGACCCGGCAGGCAACGTACTCTCGGTTCTGGTCAGCCCGAAGTCGAGCTAGAGACTCACGGAGAGCCTCAACTCGAAGCTGCTCATCGAAAAAACGCCTTCAGCTCTGGCACCAGCACCGCGGGCGACACCTGGTGCGTCTGGCCGGGCAGGATCACCACGGTTGAGCCGGGCACGGCGGCCGCGACGCCCTCGACGGCAGCCTTCATGTTCGGCGCGTACTTGCTGCCGCCCATCACTAGCGTTGGCGTCGTAATCTTTGCGAGAGTCTTCGTCGGAACCGCGAAGCCGTCGAGTACCTCTGCGTCATAGGGCAGAGTGTGCGCGACCGCCTGCAGTTTTTTCCAGATTTTCGGCATCATCCGCATGATCAGCGGCAGAAACCACGGGCCACCAACCATGTCGACCATGAAGTAGCGGATCGCCTTCTTGCGGCTACCCTTGGCGATGAGCGTCTTGAGCCTCGGAAGGTAGTCGTGCTTTTGGCCGACGTACGGTGCCTCGTAGCTCGCGAGCTTCTTCATTGGCACAC
>JANONY010000376.1:0-3013 GCA_031421055.1 Actinomycetes bacterium
ACTACAACGCCATGCTGGTGCAGGTGTCGACAGCGAAGACCGTCGGACGCGTCAGCGGCCTTGGCTGGGGCTTCGGGTACCTTGGCGGCATCATCGTGCTGTTGCTCGTTTACGTACTCTTCATCGCGGGCGACGCAGGGGGACTACTCGGAGTCGGCGAAGAGAACGGCATAAACATCCGTCTGGTCGCGATCACCTGCGCCGTGTGGACCCTCGTCTTCTCGATCCCGATCTTCCTCAACGTGCCAGAGATTGCGCATGACGCCAACCGTCGTCAGCGCGTTAGCTTCTTCGCGAGCTACGTCGAACTCGTCAAGGACATCGCCCGGCTTTTCCGTGAGAACCGCCCGACGTTCTGGTTCTTGCTCGCTAGCGCTGTGTTCCGCGACGGGCTCGCCGGAGTGTTCACCTTCGGAGGCGTCATTGCTGCGGTGACCTTCGGGTTCAGCTTCCAGAACGTGCTCATCTTCGGCATCGTTGCCAACCTGACCGCCGGCATCAGCACAATCATCTCCGGGCGCTTCGACGACCGATTCGGGCCGAAAGCAGTCATCGCCTTCGCGCTCGCGGGTCTCGTGGTAACCGCGGTTGTGCTGTTCTTCGTGCACGACGGTGGCACCCTCGCGTTCTGGGTTGGCGGACTGATCCTCACCCTGTTCGTCGGGCCAGCTCAGGCGGCCAGCCGTTCGTTCCTCGCGCGGGTCACACCGGCCGGTCGCGAGGGCGAGATCTTCGGACTGTACGCAACCACGGGTCGTGCGGCCAGCTTCCTCTCCCCCCTGCTCTGGACGGTCTTCATCGCCGTCGGCGGCGCGCAGTACTGGGGCATCCTTGGCATCGCGATCGTGCTTGCGATCGGATTGGGCCTGCTTCTGCTCGTGAAGGCGCCGCACGTCCAGGTGAAGTAGCCACGGCGATGACCACCACCGCAGAGAAGTCCGAGGCACTGCGTGCCCTGCACGTGCCGGGCAATCCACTCATCGTCACAAACGTGTGGGACGCGATCACCGCTCGCACCGTCGCCGCGGTTCCAGGGGTCAAGGCGCTTGCCACGGCGAGCCACGCAGTCTCTTTCGCCCGCGGCGTGCCTGACGGCGAGGGGCTCACTGTCGACCAGGCGCTGGAGGCGGCCCGCATCATCACATCCGCGGTTGAGCTTCCGGTGTCTGTCGACTTCGAGCGTGGCTATGCGATCTCGCTGTCGCAGCTTCACGACAACATCGGCCGGTTGGTCGAGGCAGGCGCCGCCGGGCTCAACATCGAAGACTCCACAGCCGATAAGTCGCTCTTCGCGCGCGACGAGGCTGCCGCACGCGTCGCTGCAGTTCGTGCGGCAGACAAACACATCGTGATCAACGCGCGCGCTGACGGGTTGGCGCGCGGAGCGTCGTTCGACGAGGTGGTCGAGCGCGCGAACTCCTACCTCGACGCCGGGGCCGATTGCATCTTCGTACTCGGTCTCACGACCGAAGATCTGGTCGCTCGAGCCATCGACGAGATTGCCGGCAAGGTATCTGTGGTCAGCAAGCCGACATCCGTTCCCCTTGCGCGGCTCGCCGAACTCGGAGTGGCGCGCGTCAGTTTCGGCCCAGGCACGCTCGGTCTCACGCTTTCGCATTTGCAGCAGGCGGCAGCACAGCTGACCGCCCGAGGGGACTACCCCGCAGAGTTGGGGTTCTCTTACTAACCACTGTGGGCGTACCTTTGGGGCTATGGCTGAGCAACGTCCGATGGGGTACTGGCTCAAGCTCGTCGAACAATTGATTGATCGGCAGTTTGAGAGAACGCTCGATGACCACGGCATCACTCGTTTGCAGTGGCAACTGCTCAACGTCTTGGCGCGCGGAGTCGCAACGGTCGAACAGCTCGATGAGGCGATCGCGGCGTTCCATGCGGGAGGCATGTCGCCGGAGTCGGCGGTCGAACACCTCAGCGAACTGATCGACAGCGCATGGGTTGATGCGACTCCTGCCGGCTACGAGCTGACCGAGCGTGGCCGCGTGGCGTTCGGCACTCTCGCCGATGTTGTCTCACACCAGCGAGTGCAGGTCGCTCAGGGAGTCAGCGAACACGAGCAGGCACAGACAGCGGATGTGCTCGAACGCATGGCGCGCAACCTCGGATTCACCGGCTAGCCGAGTAACCGGCGCAGCCCAACCCGCGCGCGCTCGTAGGGTGCCGCGCTACCGAAGAGCAGCGAATCGGTGTTCGCGCCGTCGAGCAGTGCCCTGATTTCGAACACGAGTTGTTCAATGTCATCGACAGGCGCAAGCTCACCCGCTTCGATGGCGCGGGCAATCACTCGGCTCAGGCTGTCGTTCCAGCTCTCGATCTGCGCGGCTATCGCGTCGCGCATCGCGCCGGGCCGCGAGCTCAGCTCAGCGGTTGCGGCGGCGAAGAAGCAGCCGCCAGTGAACACGCGGTTCTCGCTGTAACGAATCCAGTTGTCGAGCAGTGCGTCAAGTCGGGCGCGGCCGCCCTTCACGAGCAGCGCCGGAGCGATCACGGCTTCGATGAAAATGTCGCGGGCGGTGTCAATCGCCGCGAGCTGCAACTGTTCTTTCGTGCCGAACAGCGCCGCGACGCCGCTCTTGCTCAGGCTCGCACCGGCGGCAAGATTCGAGAGCGAAAGACCCTCGAGACCGTCGACTGAGGCGATGTCGACTGCGAGCCGCATCACAGTGTGCCGCGAGATTGCGCCGCGAGCCCTGCGGCCGTCGGTGGCGGTCATGCGTACCTCTCATCCGGCCGGTTGTTGCGTTTGTCCCGTTCTCATATTAGTGTACGACCGTTCGTATAGTTTTGAAAACCGTGACTAGGGAGACCCACATGAAGCCGCTACCGAGCTGGTTTCGCGCCATGATTCGTGTCTCCAGTCTCGTGCCGCCACTCGGCGCCGCGATCGGATGGCGTCTTTTCTGGGTGCTCGGCACACCGTCGGCGGTTCGACCGTCGGAGCGCGAATTTCACGCGAGCGCGCAGCAGACTCGGCTTGGCGATGTCATGACCTACC
>JANONY010000377.1:0-13238 GCA_031421055.1 Actinomycetes bacterium
GTCGCCATGCCGGCGAGCGTGAGGCCAGCCGCCCAGAGACCGGTGACCAGCGCGAGCATAACGCTCGCAAACCCCGTGCGCGCGCGAGAACCGCGGTCGAGCAACCAGTGCAGCCACCACACGGCTGCGCCGCCGAGCGCCCACACCGTGGCTTGCACAACCGCCAGCCACCACGGGTAGCCCACCGCTGCCACACCCGTCGACGGCGACACCGCCAGATCGATGAGCGCCGCAATCGCCTGCACGGCCGCGATCGAACCAACGGCGAGACCGAACGTGTAGCCGAGAATTCGCGCGCCGGCGGCGATTCGCGTTGGAGACTTGAGTCGGTGGTGCGCCATCCACCAGTGCCATGCCCACACCGCGAGCCAGGCGACACCCGCGGCGAAGGCGCTGTAGTCCCACGTTCCCGCCACCAGCGTCGACACGGTTGTGAGCACAAAGCTCACCCCGAGGATGAGCGCGAGCGTTGACATCCCGGCAAGGTACAGACCCCACAGGGTCGAGTCGCGCTCGAGCCAATCTGCTAGGCCGCGCCAGGTAAACCACCAGAGCACGGCGGCAAGAGGCCCCGCGATGAGGGTGAAAGCGAGCGACGTCGCGAGCCCCGAGTTGTCTCCAGAGGCCAAGAGCACGCCACCGTCGACGGCTCGTGCGAGCAAACCAGCCACTCCGATTGCCGCAATGGTAACGAGTACGAACAGCAGCACGTAGACGATGAAGCGTCGAACCGTCTTTCCCGCACTGTTCTGTGCAGCAGGCGTAGCGGTCGTCATCACTTAACCACCGCGACACCACACGAGATGAACTCGTAGGGTGCCGTCTTAATCAGCCATGTGCCGTCGACCTTGGTGAGCCGAAACTCGGTGTCGTAGCTCGATTGGTAGCTCGTGAACGGCACGCCGCCGTAGCTCGTCGAGACCGTGACGCTCACCGTCGCGTTGCCGCCAGAGATGTCGCTTGATCGAAAGGTCAGGCGACGATCAACAGAGGTGTCTTCGTAGTAGTACTCGCACTCGTCAGCACGCGCGGCGAGGTACTCTGCGGCGGCGTCATCGTCGCCGTCGATCACCGCCTGCGCATACCGCTGAACGACACCCTCCGGCGTTGCCTCATCAAAGGTCTCACGCACGGCACTGCGTGCCAGCACCACGGCAAGTGCGATCACGACGAGCAGGCCGACGGCAATGAGCACCGCCAGCAGGGTGCGATCGGGTTTCGCCGCCGCCGGGCTCGCGGCTGACGGCGTTGGTTCGGCGGGTGTAGCGGGCTCGACAGCTTTGGCGTTCATGCCCCTAGCTTGGCGCAGGTCTCGGCTGCTGCCTAGAGTGGCTGCCTTCGCGAAGCGCGCAACTCGCTGATGCCCTTGACGATGTTCGGGATCACCAGCAGCAGCCCGAAGAGCATCCACAGTCGACCAGTCACCAGGGTGAACCCAACAACAATCGCCGTGAGCACGAGTGCGATAACCAGAAGCAGCAACCCGAACTTTCTGCGCTGCGCTGCGGTGGGCTCGGCGGCGTCACTCATCGTCATCGTCGTCAATCACTCGCGGCTTAACATACGGATCTTCATCCCCCGCGTATTGCGCAGTCTTTTTGAGGTTCTCGACCTCGGCATCGCGCGCCGCCGCCTCGGCGAGCAGTGAGGCGATCAGCAGCGCGTTCTCCGGAATCCCGTCGGCAATGAACTCGATCGACGGCGTGAGTCGCGCGGTCAGGTTCTTGCCGACCTCGGTACGCATCATTCCGGTGGCCGCCTTGAGAGCCGCCGCCGAATCCGATCGCTCTTCATCACTGCCGTAGACGGTGTAGAAAACGGATGCGTGCTGCAGGTCGCCGGTCACCTTCACATCGGTGATCGTCACGAAACCCAATCGCGGGTCGCGGATTCCGCGCTCAAGCCGCCGCGCAACAATCTCCTTGATGCGGTCAGCCATCTTCGCCGCGCGTGCTGCATCAGCCATCAGTAATACCTCACTGCCCAAGGGGCAAAGCCGGCGAGGTGCGGGCAACGGTATCGCGGAAAGGAGAGTCGGGGCAGGGGCCCCGTTCTCCGTCCGCGATGCCGTTGGCAAGCACCGACACCACGATTTAGACCCGGGGCTTTTCCTTCATTTCAATCGTCTCAATCTCGTCGCCGAGCTGGATGTCGTTGAACTTGCCAAGGCCAATACCGCACTCGAAGTCGGTACGAACTTCAGTGACGTCGTCCTTGAAGCGTCGCAATGATTCGATCGCGAGGTTGTCGCCGACGACAATTCCATCGCGGATGACGCGAGCCTTCGCGTTGCGAGTGATGGTTCCCGAACGAACAATCACACCTGCCACGTTGCCAAACTTCGACGAGCGGAAAACCTCGCGAATCTCGGCAACGCCCGACTGAACCTCTTCGTACTCCGGCTTGAGCATGCCCTTGAGCGAGTTCTCCACGTCTTCGAGCGCGGCGTAGATCACCGAGTAGAAGCGCACGTCAACACCCTCACGACTGGCGCGGTCGCGCGCCTTCGGGTCTGGGCGCACGTTGAAGCCGATGATGATGGCGTTGTCGACCGTCGCAAGGTTGACGTCGCTCTCGGTGACGGCACCAACACCGCGGTGAATGATGCGGAGCTGAACGCTGTCGTCGACTTCGATCTTGAGCAGCGACTCTTCGAGCGCCTCAACGGCACCAGAAACGTCACCCTTGATGATGAGGTTGAGCGATTCGACCTTGCCGTCTTCGAGAGCCTTGGTGAAGTCTTCGAGGCTGATGCGCTTGCGGCTGCGGGCCAGCAGAGCGTTGCGCTCCACTGCCTCGCGCTTCTCGGCGATCTGGCGAGCGGTGCGGTCATCGTCGGTCACGAGGAACGTGTCGCCGGCCTTGGGCACAGACGTGAGGCCGAGCACCGAGACCGGGCGGGCCGGCGTCGCGAACTCGACCGGAACACCGTTCTCGTCGAACATCGCGCGAACGCGACCGTACGCCGTTCCTGCAACGATCGGGTCGCCGACCTCGAGCGTTCCCGACTGAATGAGCACGGTCGCAACTGCACCGCGCCCCTTGTCGAGCTTGGCTTCGATCGCGACGCCGCGGGCATCCTTGTTCGGATTCGCACGCATGTCGAGCCCGGCATCGGCCGTAAGCAGAACCGCGTCGAGCAGCTCGCGGATACCGATGTTGTTGAGCGCTGAGACGTCCATGAACATGGTGTCTCCACCGTATTCTTCTGCGACGAGACCGAACTCGGTGAGCTGCTGGCGCACCTTGGCCGGGTTCGCACCATCCTTGTCGATCTTGTTCACCGCCACCACGATTGGAACGCCTGCGGCCTGCGCGTGGTTGAGCGCCTCAACCGTCTGCGGCATGATTCCGTCGTCTGCCGCGACCACGAGGATCGCGATGTCGGTGACCTGCGCACCACGTGCGCGCATGGCGGTGAAAGCCTCGTGACCCGGGGTGTCAATGAAGGTAATGGCGCGCTCGATGCCCTCGTGCTCGGTCATAACCTGGTACGCACCGATGTGCTGCGTGATGCCACCCGCCTCACCGGCGACGACGTTGGCGTTGCGGATCGCGTCGAGCAGCTTGGTCTTACCGTGGTCGACGTGGCCCATCACGGTCACGACCGGTGGGCGAATCTCGAGATCTTCGTCGTCTTCGTCTTCGAGCTCCTGATCGAGGTCGAGGTCGAAGCCGAGCAGCAGTTCGCGGTCCTCATCTTCTGGCGAAACCATGTCGATCTTGAAGCCGAGCTCGTCACCGAGAATGGCGAAGGTCGCTTCGTCGAGAGACTCCGTTGCGGTCGCCATCTGGCCGAGGTGGAACAGCACGGTGACTAGGTTGCCAGGGCTGGTGTCGATCTTGTCTGCAAAGTCGGTAATCGAGGCGCCGCGGCGTAGTCGGATGACGGTGCTACCGTCACCACGGGGAACACTCACGCCACCGAGCGACGGGGCTTCTCTCAGCTCAAATTCTGCGCGCTTCGTGCGCTTCGACTTGCGCGCCTTGCTCTTGCCCCCGCCGCGACCGAAGGCACCAGCGGTTCCACCACCTGGGCCACGACCGCGTCCACCGGCCGGTGGACGGTTCGGGCCGAAGTTCGAGCCTGGGGCGCCAGGCGCACCGGCCGTGCGAGCGCCACCGGGTGCTCCGCCGGGACGGAAGCCGCCACCCGCGCCACCTGGGCGGAAGCCGCCACCGGGAGCCGGACGCTGGCCTGCGCCGACGGGACGGCTCGCTTGACCCGGCCCACCGGGGCGCGGAGCCCCTGGACGCGGAGCGCCGGGGCGCGGAATTCCGGTCGCCGACTCACCCGCACGCTGCATTCCCTGGTTGGAGGCGAAAGGGTTGTTGCCTGGACGCGGGATGCCTTGACCCTGCATTCCCTGATTCGAGGCGAAAGGGTTGTTACCAGGGCGGGCTGCGGCCGGGCGTGGAATGCCGGACGCGCCATCGGCTCCCGTGCCGCTGCTGGCCGCTTCGGCTTGCGCCTGGCGCTCGGCGACGGTGAGTGGGGGTGCCGCGATCGCAACCTCGTCGTCGTACTCCACGGCCGCCGGAGCGGGTGCTGGGGCAGCGACGGGCGTGGCCGCAGCCGGCTTGGCCGGCGCCTTGGCTGCCGGTGCTGGCTTGATTCCATCGGCCTCGAGGGCCGCCTTCACCTTGCGGGCGACGGGCGGTGCGATGCTGGAAGACGGTCCTTTTACGAACTCGCCCATGCCCTTGAGTTTTTCAAGGACGATCTTGCTTTCTATGCCGAGTTCTGCTGCGATCTCGTGCACGCGTGGGTTGGCCACAATTCTCCTGTCTGGGTCTGCACCCAGTTGCATTTACGCAGACGGGAGCAGACGTTTAGTGGACGGAACTCATTTCGAGCCGCTCATTAGTTGTCCATATGTCAATCAGCCATTTCATTCGGGGCCTCGGATGAGGTCCTAGCCAGTTCTGTCAAACGTGCACTCAAACGCTGTGTTCCGAGGGCGGTCGAGACGCGCAACGCCCGACCAAAGGCCCTGCGTTTTATTGCGGTTTCGATGCACCCCTGGGTGGGATGTACCCACCCGCCTCGGCCGGTCAGAATCTCGGAAGGATCCGGAGTCACTTCGCCATCTCGCGCGACAACCCTCAGTAGCGAGGACTTATCGGCGCGAACACGGCAACCAAGGCACGTTCGTGCGGGTTCCATGTTACCCCCTTCGTTAGCGCATCGCGCTCGGCAGCGCGGGTCGCAGAGGATTGGTGCTCGAGCATCAATCCTCCAGGATCGACTGCACCCATGGATTCAATCCTCCAAGATTGAATCTGGCTGAATGTCGATGCGCGCGCCGGTGAGCTTGGCAGCAAGGCGGGCGTTCTGGCCCTCCTTGCCGATCGCGAGCGAGAGCTGGTAGTCGGGCACGAGTGCCCGAACCGCTTTGAGCGACTCGTCGATAATGAACGAGCTAGAGACCTTGGCCGGCGAGAGCGCATTCGCGACAAAAGTGGCGAGATTGTCTGAGTAGTCGACAATGTCGATCTTCTCGTTGTTCAGCTCTGCCGTGACGGCGCGCACGCGTTGGCCGAGTTCGCCAATGCACGCACCCTTCGCGTTGATGCCTGGCTCCATCGCGCGCACGGCCATCTTGGTGCGGTGACCGGCCTCGCGTGCGAGCGAAACGATCTCGACGAGACCGCTTGCGATCTCGGGCACCTCGAGCGCGAAGAGCTTCCGCACCAGCGCGGGGTGCGTGCGACTGACCGTGATCTGCGGACCCTTGGTGCCTCGACTGACGCTCGTGACATAGACACGGATGCGCGAGCCGTGCGAGTAGTCCTCGCCGGGCACTTGCTCTTCTGGCGGCAGAATCGCCTCAACGGTTCCGAGGTCGACGTGAATCATCCGGGGATTCGGCCCCTGCTGGATCACGCCAGCGACGATGTCGCCCTCGCGGCCCTTGAATTCGCCGAGCACCTTATCGTCGCCGATGTCGCGCAGTCGTTGGTTGATGACCTGCTTGGCCGCGAAAGCGGCGATGCGGCCGAAGTCGCTTGGGCTGTCTTCTGCCTCACCGATGACGTTGTTCTCGTCGTCGTACTCGGCGACAAAGAGCTTGACGTGACCGGTCTTGCGGTCGAGTTCGATGCGGGCTTGCGAGGCAGGTTCGTCAGAGATCTTGCGATCGCTCTCGCCCGTGTGCTTGAGGTAAGCGGTCAAGATTGCCTGCTCGATGATCGCCACAAGCTCATCGAAGGGAATCTCGCGCTCACGCTCCATGAGTCGCAGAACGCTCAGGTCGATTTCCACTGAGGGCCTCCGATATGCGGTTGTGTAAAAGCTGGTTGACGGGCCACGCCTTACGCGCAACGCCGAGACAACGATACCCGAGGAACGCGGTGAGCCGCTCCCGAGCACGGTGCGCACAGAGTGCAAGACAGGTGCGGCGCGCCTCGGTAGGCGTTGTGATGCGGTGTGCGCTCCGATAGGAAACACGAGGCGACTGGATGCAGAATCTCCTACCGAGGAGCGCTCGGGCGGCCGAGACGCCGCCTCGAACCCGCTCTACCGAGACGGAGCGTTACCGCGCGATGCGCGCCGCGACCTCGGCGACGGCGATTGACTCGCGTTCCCCGGTGCGACGATCCCAGTATTCGACCGTGCCCTCGGCCGCATCTCGGCCGACGATGACGATCTTTGGCACGCCGAGCAACTCCGCGTCGCCAAACTTCACCCCGGGCGAAACCTTGGGGCGATCGTCGAGCAGCACGTCGAACCGCTCGGCCTCGAGGGCGGCCGTGAGCTTCTCTGCCACCTCGAACACGATGTCATCACGGCCGGCGGCAACGACGTGCACGTCGAACGGGGCGACCGTCGCCGGCCAGATCAAGCCGCGCTCGTCGTTGTTCGCCTCGGCGATGACGGCCATGATGCGAGTGACGCCGATGCCGTACGAGCCCATCGTCACTGTGACCAGCTTGCCGTTTTCGTCGAGAACCTTGAGGCCGAGCGCCTCCGCGAAGAAGCGGCCGAGCTGAAAGACGTGGCCGATTTCCATGCCGCGAGCGAGTTCGACCGGGCCAGAACCGTCGGGCGCAGGGTCTCCGGCGACGACGTCTGCCACCTCCACCGTTCCGTCGGAAGCAAAGTCCCTACCAGCGACGAGCTGGAAAACATGGCGGCCGGTCTCGTTGGCCCCGGTGATCCACGCGGTTCCGATCGACACTCGCGGGTCGAGCAGATAGCGAATCTTTGTGCTCGACTCGAGACCGAGCACGGCCCCAGCGGCCGACCATGGGCCGATGTAGCCCTTGACCAGCCCGGGACTGCGAGCGAAATCAGCCTCGGTAGCCGGCTCGACGTCGGCGGGAGAGAACGCGACCTCTGCGCGCTTCATGTCGACACCGCGATCCCCCGGCAGGCCGACAACGACGAGCGAACGGTTGCCCTCGAGATCGGTAAGCGCGAGAACGACGTTCTTGAGCGTGTCGGCAGCGGTCCAGGCTCGATCGGAGCGCGCGTGCGAGTCGTTGGCAACAGCGACGAGCGTGTCTATGGTCGGGGTGTCTGGGGTGTCGTGCACCTGCGCGGCCGCGAGCGACTCAAAAGAAACGGCCTCAGGCGGCGCCGTGCGGAACGCCTCGACGTTCGCCGCGTAGCCGCCAGCGCTGCGCACGAAGGTGTCTTCGCCGACAAGGGTCGGGTGCAGAAACTCTTCGCTGCGGGCGCCGCCCATGAGACCACTGTCAGCGTTGACGATCACGTACTCAAGCCCAAGCCGCTGAAAGATGCGCTCGTAGGCGTCGCGGTGGGCCTGGTATGCGGCATCGAGCCCAGCATCCGTGTAGTCGAAGCTGTAGCTGTCTTTCATCGAGAACTCGCGCCCGCGCAGCAGACCGGCACGCGGGCGGGCCTCGTCGCGGTACTTATCTTGAATCTGGTAGATCGACAGTGGAAGGTCTTTGTAGCTCGAATACAGGTCTTTCACCAGCAGCGTGAAAACTTCTTCGTGCGTCGGGGCGAGCAGGTAGTCAGCGCCCTTGCGGTCTTTCAGGCGAAAAATGCCGTCGCCGTACTTGCTCCACCGGCCGCTTTGCTCGTAGGGCTCCCGCGGCAGAAGCGCCGGAAAATACACCTCTTGCGAGCCGGCAGTGGCCATTTCTTCGCGGATCACCGCCTCGATCTTGCGACGAACCTTCAGTCCGAGCGGCAACCACGCAAACACGCCGGGCGCCTGACGCCTGATGTAGCCTGCGCGAATGAGCAGGCGGTGGCTTGCTACCTCTGCGTCGACCGGGTCTTCACGGAGGGTGCGGACAAAGAGTTGCGAGAGGCGAGTTGGCACCCGCCCACTTTACAGTTAGGGCGTTAGCACTACGGGCGAACCCGTCGCGCCGGCTGGCATCTCTGCCGCGAGGCGGTTGGCCTCTTCAATCAGGGTCGCGACGATGTCTTCTTCTGCGACAGTCTTGATCACCTCGCCCCTGACGAAGATCTGGCCGCGGCCGTTGCCGCTGGCAACCCCGAGGTCTGCTTCGCGCGCTTCGCCCGGACCGTTAACGACGCATCCCATAACCGCGACGCGCAGCGGAACGGTCATCTTCTCTAGACCCGCTGTGACGTCGTTGGCGAGCTTGTAGACATCGACCTGTGCACGGCCGCAGCTCGGGCACGAGACGATCTCGAGCTTGCGCTCGCGCAGGCCGAGCGACTGCAGAATCTGCAGGCCAACCTTGACCTCAATGGGCGGCGGCGCAGACAGCGACACTCGGATGGTGTCACCGATTCCCTCGGACAACAGCACTCCAAAGGCGGTAGCGCTCTTGATCGTTCCTTGGAACTCGGGCCCGGCCTCGGTCACCCCGAGGTGCAGCGGCCAGTCGCCGCGTTCTGCGAGTAGGCGGTAGGCCTTGATCATCGTCACCGGATCGTTGTGCTTGACCGAGATCTTGAAGTCGTGAAAATCGTGCTCTTCGAACAGGCTCGCCTCCCAGACGGCGCTCTCGACGAGTGCCTCCGGGGTCGCCTTGCCGTACTTTTGCAGAATGCTTGGCTCGAGCGAACCGGCGTTGACGCCGATGCGGATGCTGATGCCAGCATCCTTCGCCGCCTTAGCGATGTCTTTGACTTGGTCATCGAACTTGCGGATGTTGCCAGGGTTGACCCGCACAGCACCCACTCCAGCGTCGATGGCCGAGAACACGTACTTCGGCTGAAAGTGGATGTCGGCGATGACGGGAATCTGGCTCTTCATCGCGATGATTTTGAGAGCGTCGGCGTCGTCCTGGTGCGGGACTGCGACGCGCACGATGTCGCATCCGGTCGCGGTGAGCTCGGCGATCTGCTGCAGCGTCGCGTCGATGTCTGTCGTCTGCGTCGTCGTCATCGACTGCACGCTCACTTGGGACTCGCTGCCGACGCCGACCTTGCCTACTTTGATCTGCCGTGTCTTGCGACGCGGGCTGAGGGTTTCGGGCGCTTTGGGTAGTCCAAGATTTACGGCGGGCACGCCCACAATTCTACGCGCGAACGCTTGCCCGCTGCGGCTAGAACAGGGTGATCGGCTTAACGACGTCTGCGTACATCAGCAACAGCGTCATCAGGCCGAGTACGACGGTCACCACCATCGTGATGGGCAGCAGCTTGGTGATGTCGACCGGCCCTGGGTCCTTTTTGCCGAAGAGTAGCGCGACGCGGCGGCGAAGCGACTCCCACAGGGCCGCGGCGACATGGCCACCATCGAGCGGCATGAGCGGGATGAGGTTGAAGACGAAGAGGGCGATGTTGAGCGAGGCGAGCACGCCGATCAATGCCGAGGCACGCCACTCGACCGATGCGGAATCGAGAGTGGTGATCTCCCCGGCGATGCGGCCGATTCCGATCACCCCGATCGGGCCATTGGGGTCGCGTTCGTCGGGGCCGAAAGCCGCCTTGACGACACCCACGAGCTTTTCTGGCAGCCGAAGGATGATGCCGCTCACCCTGACAATATTGTCGCCAACCGCAGGGAGCACGGCGGTCACCGGCTGCTGAACCATCTCAACGGCAAAGGTGATGCCGAGCATTCCGGCCTGTTCGATCACCGGATTGCCGTTGTCGTCCACTAGGGGTACGCCCGCAGCGTCGACCGCCTGTCGATCGGTCAGCTTCGGCGTGGCGGTGACCGTCTGCGTCGTGCCATCACGCTCGAAGGTGATGACGAGCTCTCGCCCTGGTGCGTCCTGAATGATCGCCCGCACGGCGTTTGCGTCGGCGACCTCGACGCCATCGATGCTGATCAGGTGATCACCCGGAAGCAGTCCGGCCGCGGCTGCGGGCGCCACCGGGTCCTCGCTCGTGCATTCCGTGGCGCTGTTCGACGCCGAAATAAGGCACTCGTTAACGCCGCCGAGAGTTGACGTGAGTTGCTGGACACCGAATCCAGACAGCAACACGGTGTACAGCACAATGCCGATGAGCAGATTCATCGTCGGGCCGCCGAGCATGATGATGACGCGCTTCCAGGTGGCGAGCTTGTAGAAGACCCTGCTGTCTTCGTGGGCGGCGGATGAATCGGCCGGCACATCCTGCATCATGGTTTCCATGAAGCCAGTGCTCGCATCGCGACCCGCCTCGCCCTCGTGCGCTGGTGGGTACATGCCTGCCATCGAGATGTAGCCGCCGAGCGGAAGCGCCTTGATGCCGTACTCGGTCTCGCCAAATTTGCGCGACCACAGGGTCGGTCCGAAGCCGATCATGTACTGGCCGACCCGCACCCCGAACTTCTTCGCAGGCACCAAATGGCCGATCTCGTGGAGACCGATCGAGAGGGCGAGCCCGACGACAATAATGACGACGCCGGCGATGTACAGGAGAACGGTTTCCACGGGCTAACCCTAGCCGCGACGGTACAGAGGATGCTGGGCGCAGCGACGTAGACTCTGCCATCATGACGAAGCCCACGACCGGCCGCACTGGGTCTGCCCGTGCAGGCAAGAACAACTCAGGCGATTTCAGCGCGGGCCGGCTACTCAACGAGCGCTACCGCATCGTGTCGGTCATTGGTCGTGGCGGGGTTGCCATCGTGTATCGCGCCGAGGACGAATCGCTTGGTCGAACCGTGGCCCTCAAGGTCATCTCGCGCAGCCTCGGCGATGCGGATGACACCAAGCGGCGCGCTAAGGAGGTGCGCCTCATCGCGGGCTTCCACCATCCGGGGCTCGTCACCCTCTTCGACTTTGTTCCCATCGACGGCGGGCCGGAAGCCATGCTCGTCATGCAGTACGTCGAGGGCGCAGACCTCGCCTCACGTATCGCCGGAGGGCCGCTCGCACCAGAGCTCACGGCTGAGATTGGCGCCGCGATCGCCGCGGCGCTCGCGCACGTGCACAACGACGGAGTCATGCACCGCGACGTCAAGCCCGCCAACATTCTTCTACCCGCCGCGGGCGCATCGACGGCGCAAGTCGCGGTGCTCGCCGACTTCGGCATCGCTCGCCTTGTCGACGAATCGAATGTGACCTCGACCGGACTCATCGTCGGCACCGCGAGCTACCTGAGCCCAGAACAAGCGCAAGGCGCGACGCTCGCGCCCTCAACCGACATCTACTCGCTCGGCCTCGTGCTTCTCGAGTGTCTGACCGGCCTTCGCGCCTTCCCAGGAACCGCGCTGGAGTCGGTCGCTGCGCGGCTCAGCGCAGATCCGACGATTCCCGACAGCGTCGGCGCAGATTGGGCACTCCTCCTTCGCTCCATGCTCGAGCGAGACGCGGCTTCGCGACCGAGCGCGGCCGAGGTGGAGCACACTCTGAGTGGCATGGCAAGTCAGACCGGCGACGAAAAAACCAAGCTCATGCCAGTGGCAGCCGCGGTCGCAACCGCAGCGACCGAGGTTCTCGTGCCCGTGGGCCAGGCGGGAGCACTAGCGAACTCCACGCCGCGAGCGCCGCGCCGTCGACCTGCCGCGGCTGCAATCCCATTTGGCAAAATCGCACTCGTGGCAGGAGTCGTGATCGCGCTCTTCGTGCTTCTGCTTGTTGCAGTCTTCGCTGTACTGCAGCTTCGATCGTTGAGCGCGTTGCTGCCGACCGCGGCACCCGCCGCCTCCTCGAGCGCAACCGCAACGCCGATTTCGTATCCGGCCGTCGAGGGCAAACTCGGCGAGCACCTCGTCGAACTGCAGCGAAGCGTCGCGGCAGTGGAGTCTGACAGCACCAGCGCAGAGCTGGGGTCGCTCGTGCTGGCTCTCACGGAACTTTCGGCTCAGGGCGACTACAACGCCGCACGTGGGGCGCTGGATGATCTGCAAGACGCCGTCGACGCAGCTTCGCTCACCTCAACCGAGCGTTCCCAGATTCAGACCGCGATTGACGACGTGCGCGCCGACCTCGACGACCTGAGCGACACCAAGCCGGGCAACGGCGGCGGCAAGCCTGGCAAGGGCTAGCGGTTCTAGCGAGCGGCAATGAGCGCATCTGCGGTCGCGCGGCCCCAGCGTTCCGCCTCAAGCACGCCGTCGAGGCTGAGCTCTCCCACGTCGTGCCCATCGACCACCGCGGCGACCACGTCCAGGATGCCGAGAAAGCTCAACCGCCCCGCATGAAATGCGAACACGGCCTGCTCGTTCGCCGCGTTAAACACGGCTGGAAAAGTTGCTCCAGCGATGCCGACCTGCTTCGCGAGCGCCACCGCCGGAAAGGCCTGCTCGTCGAGTGGCTCGAAGCTCCACGTGCTGGCAGTGGTCCAGTCGAGGGGCGCTCCAACCCCAGGCACACGATTCGGCCAATCGAGACCGAGTGAAATTGGCAGCTTCATGTTGGGTGGGCTGGCCTGGGCGATGGTGGAGCCATCCGTGAACTCGACCATGGAGTGCACAATCGACTGCGGGTGCACGGTCACCTCGATGCGGTCGTATTCAACACCGAACAGCAGGTGCGCCTCAATGATCTCGAGGCCCTTGTTCACGAGTGTCGCCGAGTTGGTTGTAATGACCAAACCCATGTCCCACGTCGGATGCGCGAGCGCCTCCGCAGGAGTGACCCCGGCGAGCGATTGCCTGCTTCGACCACGAAACGGACCACCCGAGGCCGTAAGCACCAGCCGGCGAACTTCGCTCGGCGCGCCGGCCATCAGCGCTTGAGCGATCGCCGAGTGCTCTGAATCGACCGGCACCAGCTGGCCAGGCGAGACGAGAGAAGTGACGAGTGAGCCGCCGACGATGAGGCTCTCTTTATTGGCGAGCGCGAGCGTCTTGCCTGACTCGAGGGTCGCGAGAGTCGCGGCGAGACCAACCGAACCGGTGATG
>JANONY010000378.1:0-2108 GCA_031421055.1 Actinomycetes bacterium
CACGCCTCTGAGGTCGTCGAGGTTGGCCAAGAGGTCACCGTCGAGATCCTCGAGGTTGACCTCGAGCGCGAACGCGTGTCGCTTTCCCTCAAGGCAACTCAGGAAGACCCGTGGCAGGTATTCGCCCGCACCCACGCAATCGGACAGGTTGCGCCGGGTAAGGTCACCAAGCTCGTTCCTTTCGGCGCGTTCGTTCGCGTTGCAGAGGGCATCGAAGGACTAGTCCATATTTCGGAGTTGTCAGGGAAGCACGTCGAGCTCGCCGAGCAGGTTGTCTCGGTCGGCGACGACGTCTTCGTCAAGGTCATCGACATCGACCTCGAGCGTCGCCGCATCTCGCTTTCGCTGAAGCAGGCGAACGACGGCGTCGACCCAGAGGGCACCGAGTTCGACCCGGCGCTCTACGGGATGCTCACCGAGTATGACGACAACGGCGACTACAAGTACCCAGAGGGCTTCGACCCTGAGACGCAGGAGTGGAAAGACGGCTTCGACACTCAGCGCGAGGCTTGGGAGCTCGAGTACGCGGCAGCCCAGGCGCGCTGGGAGCAGCACAAGAAGCAGGTTGCAACCGCGGCCACCGACGAACTCGCTTCACCCAGCGAGATCCCCGCCGGCGCGTCGAGCTTCAACTCGGCCGAGACCGAGTCTGGCGCTGGAACGCTTGCCGACGACGAGGCGCTCGCCGCACTGCGTGAGCAGCTCGCGAACAACTCCTAGTTGACGACGAAAGGGCCGGACACCGCGCGGTGGCCGGCCCTTTCGCATTCCCGGCGCCCGCCTCAGGCTCACTGCGTCGTCGAACCGGCAAAAAGGCATCTTCCCGGCCGCGCATGGGTGTCTTTTCGCCGGTTCGCGGCAGTTTCGCGTTAGGTGGAAGCGTCCGCGCGTTGCGTTGCGCGCCGAAACAGCGAGACGAAGCCCAAGATCACGAGTGCCAGCACGACAATGACCAGCACCGGGAGGAGCAGGGCAGCCAGGGTGAGGGTGACGCTTCCGGCATCCTCAACTGCGCTCACGGCCGGTGCCGCCATGCCCGCCGTCACCGTGTTGACGATCGGCCGAAAGCCAGACTTCGCGAGGTGCATGACGAGCGCGATTACTATTCCGACGACGATGGGCAGCCACTGATTGGAACTGAAGAACGTGTCTGGGTCGCTGACGAAGGCGGTCTGGGTCGCGGATCCGCCGCCAAAGACGATGCCACCGGCGGCCGGGCGCACCACCGTCTGAAGCCAGTCGTTGATGGTGTCGACGACCGGAATCTTGTCGGCCACGATCTCGATCACAAGCAGCACGCCAAGAATCACCAGTACCCACTCGTTGCTGAGCCAGGCCCAGCTGGGCGGAAGCTGCACGAATTCGAGAAAGCGGCTGGCCAAGCCGAGGGCGAGAAGCGGGATGTACGCGTTGAGTCCCGCGGCTGCGGCGAGTCCAGTGCCGGTCAATATCTCGAGCATCTCTGCCTCACTTTCTTGAGCCCGAGGCTAGCATTGGGCGCATGGACACGACGGCCTTGACATGTACCTGATCGGTCTTACCGGGGGAATCGCCTCAGGCAAGTCGCTCGTGTCGGCTAGGTTGGCCGAACTCGGTGCGGTCATTGTCGATGCGGATGTGCTCGCGAGAGAAGTCGTCGAACCAGGTACGCCAGCCCTGGCTGCAATCGCTGAGCACTTCGGATCTGCCGTCATTCGCGACGACGGCTCGCTCGACCGCCCGGCTCTCGGGGCCATTGTGTTTGCTGATCCGCACGAGCGTGAGAAGCTCAACGCCATCACGCACCCCGCCGTCTGGAAGCGAGCTAAAGAACTTTTCGCCGCCGCACCTCGCGGTGCCGTTGTGGTCTACGACGTTCCGCTGTTAGTTGAGGGCGCGAAGGGCCGCCAGCTCGACTTCGACCTCATTGTGGTGGTCGACGCAACCATCGAGACCCGCTTGCACAGGCTCATCGACAAGCGGGGGATGACGCGTGAAGAAGCCATGCACCGACTCAACTCGCAGGCGAGCGACGCCGAGCGGCTCGCGGTGGCCGACGTCGTCATCGAGAACCACGGCAGCATCGCTCACACGCTCGAGCAGGTTGATGCGCTCTGGGCTTCGGCGAG
>JANONY010000379.1:0-14214 GCA_031421055.1 Actinomycetes bacterium
TTTGTGAGCTAGCCGACCACCGCGTCATAGCGGTCGAGCACGATGTCTACGAGCTCGATCGCCGGCGCTTCGCCCTCGACGACGCGAACCTCGGGCGCCTGCTGACGATCCTCGAGGACTTGCGCGAGTGCTCCCTGCTCATCGTCATCACGCACCAGAAGCGTACGATCGAGATCGCCGACGCACTGTACGGCGTCAGCATGCGCGCCGACGGCATCAGCGCGGTCGTCGGCCAGTGCGTCAGCAGGGATCAGGCGAGATGAGGATGGCGTCCTTGACTTGGCTGAACGGCTGGGTCTACGTTTGTGGAGGGCGCGACCGTGCACGTCTTCCCCACGAAAGCAAGTGACGATGAAACTCCCACGCGCTAAAAGCGTCTTCATGGTTTCGGGGATCCTGCTCACTGCGGGCCTGCTTTTGGGCGGGTGCTCGGCACCTGGAGGAGCACCAGGCACTGGTGCGGACACCGGTGGCCCGACAGGTGGCGCGAGCACCGGACCCTGGGACGCGTGCCCCGCGATCGTCGCCTCGTTGAGCGGCAACGCCGACGACCCGTTCGACTACGAACAGCTTGACGCGGTCGGCTTCGGCATCCAGGAAGTCGGCTCCGACGTGCTCGAGCGCGCCTGCATCATCAAAATAACGAACTCTTCCGTCGCCACAATCACGTGGGCGATCCTCCCTGGCGAGACCGCTCTCGCCGAGTCGATCAAGGCGGATCTGCTCGCCGCCGGGTTCGCCAAAGGCGACGACCTTCCCGGCCTGGTCGGAAACACGACCACTGGGCAAGGGGCCCTGATCGCGACGTTCGACACCGGCGCAGCACTCGACGACTACCTCGTCTACACGACGGCCTTCACCCCGTACGACGAGAGCCTCGTCTACATCGGAACGTTCGCACTCGGCTGACCCGTTCGCGGTTCGCGCGAGTTCGGTGCCGAGGCATCGATCAGAGGGCCTCGGTCCGACCCTCCCGGTAGCCTGTGCCCATGACTTAGCCATGGTCGCTCGGCGGCGCCCTGTGCGGAACGTTCTCGCGCGCGACGATCGACGACGACACCGGGGAGAACCTCGAGGACGCGCTCATCACGGCATCCGCTGCTTCGAACCACCTGCGAATGCCGTAGGAGGTGGTTGCCAGCACAATGGCCGGGCGAGACGAAATGATCGCCGCGGTGTCGCGGATGAGCTTCGCATCGCTCTCGGTGGCCGCGATTCGAATGGCCGGTGCGTGCAGCACCTCGGCGCCGCGCCGCTCAAACGCCGCGAAGAGATCTTCGGAGCGCCGGCCAGAGGTCACACCGATGCGGAAGCCCTCAAGCTGGTCAGCGCGGAACCCGGGGAGGGAGCTGTCTAGGCCGATGTCAGTCAATGGGTGTCCGTTGTCGGGGGAGAGAGTCGCTCTATCGATGAGTCACCCCGAGGCGCGTCGCGCGACCACCGGTGACGATGATCGCGTTGTACCCACGGGCGCTGCGCATATGCCCACGCTAGGTGTGTGCGATTGCGATTGAGATTGCGACTGCGATTGCGGCAGGGTTGCGGTTCGGTTGGCGAGTGCGTCGTGCTTCTCTCGGTGGTTGACGGCCGCAGAGAGCTGTTGCGCGGCGCGTACGCTTGACCCATGACACGCCTCGCGCTCGGAATGCCGGGCGTTCGGCGCGACCCTGCTGACCTTCCGCCAACCGACGACCGACCAGAACACGACGGCCTCATCGACAGTTTCGGCCGAGTCGCGCGCGACCTGCTCATTTCGGTGACGGAGAAGTGCTCGCTGCGCTGCACGTACTGCATGCCGGAGGAGGGCCTCGCACCGATCGCACGAGAAGACCTGCTGAGCGCGGTCGAAATTGCTCGGCTCGTGGGTATTGCGGTGCGCGATCTTGGCGTGCACGACATCCGATTCACCGGGGGTGAGCCGCTCATGCGGCCGGACCTCGCCGAGATCATCGCCCTGTCGAGCGCGGTCGCCGGCACCGCGAGCGTGAGCATGACCACCAACGCGATCGGCCTCGACAAGCGCATCGACGAACTCGTCGCCGCGGGTCTCACCCGCATCAACATCTCGCTCGACACCGTTGACCGCGACCATTTCGCCCGTCTCACCCGCCGCGACCGGTTGCCGTCGGTGTTCGCCGGCATTGAGGCGGCCAAGCGCGCAGGGCTGACGCCGCTCAAGATCAATGCCGTTCTCATGCGCGACACCCTCGGCGGCGCGGCCGACCTGCTCGAGTGGTCGCTCGCCAACGGCGTACACCTTCGCTTCATCGAGCAGATGCCGCTCGACGCCGACGAGCAGTGGGCGATGGACAACATGGTGCCGGCGCGCGAACTCATCGAGGTGCTCTCCGAGCGCTTCACCCTCAGCGAGCCGCACCGCGACGACCCCTCCGCGCCGGCCGAAGAGTGGACCGTCGACGGCGGTCCGGCCACCGTCGGCATCATCGCCTCGGTCACCCGCAGCTTTTGCGAGGCCTGCGACCGCACCCGCATCACCGCAGAAGGCACGGTTAGGTCGTGCCTGTTCGGCGACGACGAAACCGACCTGCGCGAGCTGCTGCGCGGCGGCGCTTCGGATCAAACCATCGCCGACTGGTGGCGCGCCGCGATGTGGGGCAAGCAGGCCGGACACGGCATGTCACTCCCGGGCTTCGTACGTCCGCTGCGCAGCATGGGGGCGATCGGTGGCTGAGGTACTCGTGCGGTACTTCGCGGCGGCCGCGGAGGCCGCGGGCGTCGAAGAAGAAGAACTGGCGGCCGAAACGGTGGGCGCGCTGAGAGAGTTGCTCGCCGCACGCTATGGCGCCGCGATGGAACGCGTGCTTGCCTCAGGGTCGTTTCTTGTTGATGGGGTGGTGAGTCGGGATCCGTCGCTCGCTTTGGGCGCTCGGGTCGACGTGCTACCGCCGTTCGCTGGGGGCTAGGACCCGCTCGGTCGCACCGGTCGCACCCGTCGCACCCGTCGCACCGGTCGAACCGTCGAACCGTCGCACCGGTCGCACCCGTCGCTACTCGTCGTCGAACCGTCGCATAAGCATCTAAACGGGCCGCTTTAGATGCTTAAGCGGCGCATGGAACGTTTCAACGGGTGAGGGAGGCGGCGAGGGAGGCGGTGAGGGAGGCGGTGAGGGAGGCGGTGAGGGAGGCGGTGAGGGAGGCGGCGAGGGAGGCGGTGAGGGTGGAGAACGAAAGGGGCAGGGCTAGAGCCCGACCCACTCGGTGGCGCCGTCGTCGAGGTGCTGGCGTTTCCAGATCGGCACCTGGGCCTTGATCAGCTCGACGAGTTGCTCGCAGGCCGCGAACGCCTCCGCGCGGTGCGGGGCTGCGACGGCCGCGACGAGTGCCGTGTCGCCCACCACGAGCGACCCGACGCGGTGCGCGGCCGCGACACGGAGGCCGGTGGCGGTGGCCACCTGGCGGCAGCAGGTGTCGAGAAAGCTGGCCGCATCCGGGTGAGCCTGGTAGTCGAGGCCGTGGACGGCGGCGCCGTGGTCGTGGTTGCGCACGATGCCGCGAAAGGTGACGAGGGCACCGTTGGTGTCGCTGAGCACGAAGGCCTCGATGGCGCCGGCGTCGAGCGGCTCGTGGCTGACGAGGGCAAGCACGTCAGTCATGCGCGCCGTCGCCGGCGAGCTGGTCGACCAGATGCTCCAGCAGCTCGCCGAGCACCGCAAGGCCATCTTTTACCCCACCAACCGAGCCAGGCAGGTTGACGATGAGCGTGCCGCCCACGACCCCGGCTACGCCGCGACTGAGTGCCGCGGTCGGAGTCTTCGCCACACCACGCGCGCGAATCGCCTCAGCAACGCCGGGCAGTTGTCGGTCGAGTAGCGCGGCGGTCGCCTCTGGCGTGCGGTCGCTCGCACTCACGCCCGTGCCTCCCGTGGTGATAATGACGGCCGGATGCGCGTCGACGGCGGCTGATATCGCCAGCGCAATTTCGGCATCCGCCACTACCTCGGTCTGCGTGGAATAGTGACGCTCCTCCAGCCACGCCGCAATCTGCGGCCCTGTGGTGTCGGCATACTCGCCCGCTGCAGCCCTAGTCGAGGAGACGATGACGATGGCGGTGTTCGCGGTGACCGTGAAATCGGCTGCGCCGGAGCGAGTCCAGTGGCCGGTCTTGCCGCCGGTCTTGGTATCGAGGCGCACATCCGTCATGGTTGCCGAAGCGTCGACGGCCTTGACCATGTCGTGCAGGGTGAGCCCGGCGATGGCGACGGCGGTGAGCGCCTCCATCTCGACGCCGGTCTGGCCCGTGGTCTTGGCCGTGGCGCTGACCACGATGGCGGTCGGCTCAAACGAGAAGTCGACCGTCACCGAGCTAAGCGGCAGAGGGTGACAGAGCGGAATCAGCTCCGACGTCTTCTTCGCGCCCTGAATGCCGGCAATGCGCGCTGTCGCCAGCACGTCGGCTTTCGGCATGCCGTCGGCGCGCACGAGCGCGATCACCTCGGCAGTCGTGACGAAGCGGCCGGATGCCGTGGCGCTGCGGCTGGTCACGGCCTTGTGGCCGACGTCGACCATGCGCGCGCGGCCGTCAGAATCGAGATGAGTGAGTTCGGTCATAGCGTGATGGTCTCCACTTCATCGCCCGCCTGCAATTCTGTTGTCTGGTCTGGAACCACGATCAAGATATCGGATGCCGCGAGCCCGGCCACCAGATGCGACCCCGCCCCAGACACCGTCTCGACCAGGCCGTCGCCAGTGACGCGCCCGCGAAGGTATTGGCGCTTTCCGGCGACGGATCGCAGGCCGTGGGCGAGTGGACGCCGCGTGACGCTCGCGGGCGGTAGCCCGGCGGCTGCCCGCAGCAGGGGAGCCACGAAGATCTCAAAGCTCAGCTGGGTACTCACCGGGTTTCCCGGAAAGCAGATCACCGGCACTCCCTCGAATACGGCCGTAGCCTGCGGTCCGCCCGGTTGCATCGCGACGTGGTCGACCTCGGCGCCCAACGGCTCGAGCAACTCGCGCACCACTTCGTAGTCGCCCTTCGAGATACCACCAGAGGTGAGAATCAGGTCGGCGGCCGACGTTGCCTCGTCGAGCGCGGCGAGTAGCTCTGCCGGGTCGTCAGCCACCCGTCGGGCGAGCGTCACGTGTGCCCCGCAGGCCGCCGCCGCAGCGATAAGCGCTACAGAGTTGGCATCGAAAATCTGGCCGGGCTTCGGCGTCTCGTTGGGTGCGATGAGTTCGGCGCCCGTCGTGATGACGGCGATACGCACGCGACGGTGAACGTCAACGTGGTCGATGCCCGCGGCGGCGAGTACCGCGAGATGCCTGCTCGCGAGCAGTTGCCGCGAGGGCAGCAATTCAGAACCGGCGAGCACGTCAGACCCTCGGTCGCGCACGTACTCACCACGTTTGCGTGAGCGGCGAATGGTGACCGTTGACTCGGTGACGTTGGTGTCTTCGACGGGGATCACGGCATCCGCCCCCTCTGGCACGACGGCGCCGGTCATGATGCGCACCGCGGTTCCCGCCTCAAGCGGGTCGAGCGTGTCGCGACCGCGGGCGCTCACTTCGCCGACAATCGGCAGGCTCACCGGGGCGTCGACGACGTCGGCAGAGCGCACCGCGAAGCCATCCATTTGTGAGTTGCGAAAGAGCGGAAGATCGACGGGCGAGAGTATTCCTCCCGCCGTGACGCGGTGCAGCGCCTCGAGAATAGGCAGTCGCTCGATGCCAACCGCGAGCGCTGGTTCTAGCAGCGCGGCGACGCGCTCTGCGTGCTGCTCAACAGTCGCCATCAGTACCTCGCCATGGTCGAATCGACCTCGCGTGCCCACGCATCGATGCCGCCGGCGAGGTGGCGCACGCGCAGTCCGGCGTCACGCAGCATAGCTAAGGCATATTTCGATCGGACGCCGCTGTGGCAATATACGATGTACTCCTCCCGGCGGTCCAGCTGCGCAATCGCCCCCTGCAGAGTCGACAGCGGAATCAGCAGCGCGCCTGGCAAGAATGCAATCTCGGCCTCCCACTGTTCGCGCACGTCGATGAGTTTGGCGCTCTGCATGGCGCCGAGCTGCACGGGAGTGACATCGTCGGTCTCGACTAGACCGCAGAACGCCGCGTAGTCGATCAACTCGCTCACGGGTTCGCTCGAGCGCTTGAACTCGAGTTCTCTGAAGTGCCCGCTGAGCGCGTCGTAGGTCGAGACCCGCCCGACGAGTGGCGTGCCGACTCCGGTGAGGAGCTTGATCACCTCGGTCGCCATGATGGAGCCGATGACGGCGACAGTGGTTGGCAGCACCCCGCCAACCTCGCAGCTCTCGACGCTGCCTGCCGGTGGGGGAGTCGGAAAGAGGTCGCGGTAGCACGGCCCGCCCACGACCGTCACCGACGCTTGACCACCGTACTGCGACACGGCGCCCCAGACGATCGGCTTGCGAGCGATCGTGGCTGCGTCGGCCGCGAGGTATCTGGTTGCAAAATTGTCTGAACCGTCGACGATGAGGTCGAACTGGTTGAACAGCCCGAGGGCGTTCTCGTTCGTCAGGCGCTGCTCGAACGGGATTGCCGAGACGCCGGGATTGATGGCGCGGAGGCTCTCGACGGCAGAGGTTGTTTTGAAGTTGCCGACATCCTCGGTGCCGTGGATGGTCTGCCGGTGCAGATTGGATACCTCAACGAGGTCGTCGTCGACAATTCCGATCGCGCCGACCCCTGCCGAGCCGACCCCTGCCGCGGCGAGCGCGGGCAACACCGCGCTGCCAAGACCCCCGGCGCCAATGACGAGTACCCGTGCAGCGGCGAGTTTCACCTGCGCGGCCTCGCCGAAGCCCGGCAGCACGAGCTGGCGGGAGTAACGCGCATCCATTCCGCAATTCTCCCACCGCAGCCGGTCGCCCGGGCGTGGCTGCGCATAACTCCTGCAATTCGACTGCCCGGCCGCCTCACACTCCCGGATTCACAGGCCGCGAGATCCCCGCTCCGCAAAATTGCAGGAGTTATGCGCATGACAGGCGCGGCTCGATCCGAGAGTGAGGCGCAGATACGGCTATTCTTGGCAATTATGAACGCAGTTGCGAGTTTTCGGGTCTCGGAGGCGGCGGCGCTGCTGGGCGTCAGCGACGACACGGTTCGGCGTTGGGCTGATGCGGGCCGAATCACGCTGACCGGCTCACCATCGACCATCGAGGGTGAGCAACTCGCCGCCCTCGCGCAAGAACTCGCCGCAGAGCCGAGCCCGTTTCCGCATGCAAAGGCGAGCGCGCGCAACCACCTCACCGGCATCGTCACCCGAGTGACGAAAGACGGGATCATGGCCCAGGTAGAGCTGCAGGCCGGCCCGTTCCGAATCGTTTCCCTGATGAGCCGAGAAGCGGCGGATGAGCTCGACCTGAAACCAGGAAAGCTCGCAACCGCGAGCATCAAGGCGACCAATGTCGTGGTCGAGATCGCGTGAAGAAACTTCTCGCCGCTGCACTGGTTCTCGCCCTCGCCGGATGCGCGACCCTCGCCGGATGCGCGACCCCCGCCCCAGCACCCACCGAGAGTACGGACGCCCTGAGCGGCAGCGTCACGGTGTTCGCCGCCGCTTCGCTGGCCGGCGCCTTTCACGAGATCGCCGATGCTTTCACCGCTCAGCACCCCGGGGTCGAGATTGTCTTCAGCTTCGGCGGCAGCTCTGGCTTGGCCACTCAAATCATCGAGGGTGCGCCAGCCGACGTCTTCGCTGCGGCGAGTCCGGCCACCATGGCGACGGTGACCGCGGCTGGCGTGGCGAGTGACCCGAGCGTCTTCGCCACCAACGTGCTCCAGATCGCGGTGCCCGCAGGCAATGCGGCGGGGGTCACGGGTCTCGCCGACTTTGCGAACCCCGAGCTACTGATCGCGGTGTGCGCGGTCGAGGTTCCGTGTGGCGCGGCGACCGAAAAACTGTTCGCCGCGACCGGGATCGCCCCCGAGATCGACAGCTACGAGGAAGATGTCAAGGCCGTACTCAGCAAGGTCGAGTTTGGCGAAGTCGATGCGGGTCTCGTCTACGTGACCGATGTGTTGGCGGCGGGCGACGGGGTTGAGGGCATCGAGGTCGACTCGCCTCCGGTCGATTATCCGCTCGTCGCGTTGACCGACAGCGCGGCGACGGCGGCGTTCATCGCGTTCGTACTCTCGGCGACGGGCCAGTCAATTTTGGAAGCAGCCGGTTTCGGTGCGCCGTAACCGCATCCCCCCCCTGCTCTGGATCCCGGCGGCGGCGGGGCTGGCCTTGCTCGCCCTCCCCTTGGTCGGGCTGGTGATTCGTGCGCCGTGGGCATCGCTGCCCGGGCTGCTCTCCCAGCCATCGGTAGCCCAAGCGCTCGGGCTCTCGCTCGTCACCGCGCTCGTCTCGACGTTCGTCTCGCTCATCCTTGGCGTGCCGCTCGCGCTTGTCCTCGCGCGATCGCACGAGTGGCGGGCCGTACCGCGCAGACTCGTGCGCGCCCTCGTTACCGTTCCGCTCGTGCTCCCGCCCGTGGTCGGCGGCGTCGCGCTGCTGCTGCTGCTCGGTCGCCGCGGGCTTATCGGCCAGTTCTTGCCGTTCACGATTCCGTTCACTCCGGCCGCGGTCATCATCGCTCAGGTGTTCGTAGCGATGCCGTTTCTCGTGCTGTCGGTCGAGGGGGCACTGCGAGCAGTTGACCCCCGTTTCGAGGTTGCCGCGGCGACACTGGGCGCCTCACGTCTCACAATTCTGCGTCGGATCACCCTCCCGCTCGTTGCCCCAGGAATCGCCGCGGGCGCACTGCTCAGTTTCACTCGCGCGCTCGGCGAGTTCGGTGCAACCATCACCTTCGCTGGCAGTTTTCCCGGTCGAACCCAGACTCTGCCGATTGCGACCTATCTGCAGCTGCAGACCGATCCGGATGCGGCCATCGCGCTATCCCTCGTGCTCATGGTGATCAGCCTCGTGGTGCTCGTGTCGCTGCGTGACCGCTGGGTGCCCGGGGTGACGGCGTGAAGGCGAGCCTGCGGGTCGATCGCCCGAACTTCAGCCTCGAGCTCGACCTGGAGGTCGAGCCGGGAGAGACCCTCGCGCTGCTCGGCCCGAATGGCGCTGGCAAGTCGACCGCGCTCGCCGCGCTCGCCGGACTCGTGCCGTCGACCGGCGAAATCACCGTGAACGGCCGAGCCCTCGATGCGCTGCCAACCGAGAAGCGGCGGATCGGCTACGTCTTCCAGCACTACCTCCTGTTTCCGCACCTGACGGTGCTCGACAACGTGGCCTTCGCCTCCACCCGCCCGGTCGCGCGCGAATGGCTTGAGCGTTTCGACATCGCGCATCTCGCGAACTCGCACCCGCGCGAGCTCTCTGGCGGGCAGGCTCAGCGCGTCGCTCTCGCGAGAGCGCTCGCAAGCGGCCCAGAGGTTCTGCTGCTCGACGAGCCGCTCGCCGCCCTCGACGTCGAGGTGCGCGATGACGTGCGGGAGCACTTGGCCGGGCATCTTCGCGCGGTAGACATTCCAACCATCGTGGTAACTCACAGCTTCGACGATGTCGTCGCGCTCGCCAAGAACGTCGTGGTGATCGAAGAGGGGCGGGTCACCCAGCGGGCGACCGTACGCGAACTCATCCGCGATCCGGCGACGCCCTACGTGCGCAAACTCGTGGCGGCGTGGGCTGAGGACTAGCCGAAAACGTGCCGCGCGCTGCTATGGTTTCGCCATGACCGCCGAAGAAGAAAAGGCACTCTCGTGGGACGGTGACGACGCCCCGCCGCCGCCGAGCGCCACTAAGCCCGCGAAGCCCGCGGCGCGCGCAACCGCAAAAGTTGCCGAGCGTCTCGGCCAGCAAGCTCCGAGCTCTGCGCTGCTTATACTCTACGGAATTCTCGGCGGCGTCTACCTGATCTACACGATCGGCTGGGTCGTTAGCGTGTTCAACGACAACCGCAAGCCGTTCGATGATTTCCTCACCGAGTTCATGTACCAACTCGGTGAATACATGGCCATCGCGAGTCCAGTGCTCTGGTTCGTCACGGCGCTGGTGCTCACCCGGGGTCGCAAGCCGATTGTTCGCTTGCTCGCGTTGCTGCTTGGTGTTGTCGTCGTGATCCCGTGGCCGTTCGTCTTGTTGGGAGCGTGAGATGACCGAGAACGAAGTGACCCCAGAGAAGAAGGCACCGGAGAAGAAGGAACCCGAGAAGAAGGCACCAGAACCCAAGCGCGGCTACGGGTGGCTGTCGATGACGATCGCCGCCGTGTTCGGGCTCTTCTACGCTTACGACGTGTGGGAGGCGGTCGGCAATCTCATTGGCGTGCCGAAGGTCTACGACGGCCTTGGTCTCACCGCCCAGACACCGTGGATTTTGCTGGTCGCCGCGCTCATCATCCCCATCGTTGTCTACGGCCTTGTGCTGCTGCTCGGACTGCGGCGAAACGCTGGCGAGCGCGCCATCCTTCTGCTCACTGGTCTCGCCGTGTCCAACGCGCTCGCCCTCGCTACGGTTGCCACAAACTCGCTGATCTTCTCCGACCTGTTGCACCGCATCTAACGGCCTCGCACGACCCGCCTACGGCGTCGGGTTGAGCGCGTCGTAGTGGCGGAAGCTGCGATGCGTCTGCACGAGTACGAACGCAAGAACGACGATGAGCACGCCGCCAAGCAGTGACTGTAGCCAGAGCAGCGCGGTTGCCGCGACCAGACCAATGTAGGCGTCGCCGAGCCGAGGCCCGCCGGTCACGACAACGATAAAGACGCCCTGAGTGCGACCGCGCATCCCGTCGGGAACCGCCGCCTGCATCATCGTTGTGCGAAAGACCGCGCTGATGTTGTCTGCGCTGCCCGCCACCACCAGGCACAGACTCGCCGCCACGAGCGCGGGCAGGTTGACACCCTGCGGCGACGTGCCGGCGAGAAGCAGCACAACCCCGAAGCAGAGTACCGAGGCACCGAAGCCCATGATTGCGTTGCGAATCGCGAGGCCGTGCCAACGTACGCCACCGAGCCGTCCAGAGAGCACAGAGCTGACGAGCACCCCGACCGCGAAGGCAGAGGAGAGCACGCCGACCGTCACGGCCCCACCGCCGATCACGAGGGCGCCGACCGCCGGCAGCAGAGCCCGCATCATGCCAAAGGTCATCGCGATGATGTCGAGCAGAAAAGATAGCCGGATGTTCGGCGCCTTCCCTAGGAATGCGAGGCCGTTAATGACGGCGCTGACTCCGGTGCCGCTCGAACCCTCCGGTTTGATCGGCGGCAACGTCAGGATTCCGGTGAACGCCGCGACGAACAGCACGGCGTCGAGCGTGTACGTCCACTGCACGCCAACCGTGGCCACAAGCACGCCAGCCATCGCTGGGCCGACGATGATCTGGAAGCCGAAACTCATGCCGTTGAGACCGCCGGCCGCTGGCAGTAGTCGTGCCGGTAGCAGGCGAGGAACGATGGCCGCGCGAGCCGCAGCCACAATCGTGACCGAGACGGCGTTGAGGGTGGTCAACAGGTAGTACATCCACAGCGTCTCGACCCCGGTCCAGGCGAGCACGACGAGCCCCATGACAGAGAGCCACGCTGCGGTCTCCGCGAGCAGAGCGACTATTCGGCGGTCGAAGCTGTCGGCGAGCACGCCGCCGTAGAGGCCGGCGATGATCATGGGCACGAGCGCGACGACACCAACGAGTGCGACGGCGCCGGTCGAGTTGGTGATCGCATAGACGTGCAGCCCGACGGCGACGATCGTCATCTGGCTGCCGACGCCGGCGAGCGTCGTGCCTAGCCAGAGCCGAAAGAAAGCCGGACTCTCGCGAAACGGCGTGAAATCGGCGAAGTGTGAGCGTTTCGGCACGGGCTGGGCGCCGTCGTCTGGGTTGATCGTCACGCCGAGCCAACCGCGACAAACACCAGAAGCGCAATGAGCGCCAGCTGCCCGATCAGCCGCGGCCAGAACGGCACAGCAACGCGACCGAAGCGTTCCGGATGCTGCGCGGCATAAGCATTGGCCGGAAACACCGCGATAAGAAAGACCACGAGCGTGATCGCCGCCACCGGCCGCAACGGGGTGAGCAACCCGATACCACCCGCGAGCTCACACACCCCGGTGAGGTAGACCAGATTCATCGGCGAGAGTAGCCCAACACGACGAAGATAGGGCGGGATCATTGCCGCCATCGTGCGCGCCACCGTCGGCACAAAATGGCTGGCCCCCATCGCGAGAAAGAGCAGAGCGAGGGCGAGCGTCACTACTTCGCGCGTAACCTCGACCATCAGGCCATTCTGCCTGCAGTAAACTCGCGAGCGTTGTGCTTTCGCCAACCCGCACCTGAAGGACTCGATTCGTGGCCAAGCCGATCGTGCTCATTGCCGAAGAACTGTCTCCAGCCACCGTGGAGGCCCTCGGCCCCGACTTCGACGTGCGCAACGTCGACGGCACCGACCGTGCGGCGCTGTTGGCCGCGCTGCCGGCGGCGAGCGCCGTGCTGATCCGATCTGCGACGCACATGGACGACGAGGCTATCGCCGTCGCGAAAGAGCTCAAGGTGATCGCTCGCGCCGGCGTCGGGCTCGACAATGTCGACGTCAAGGCGGCGACGACCGCTGGCGTTATGGTGGTCAACGCGCCCACGAGCAACATCATCTCGGCCGCAGAGCTGACCGTCGGGCACATCCTCAGCCTCGCTCGCCACATTCCCGCGGCACACGGCGCCTTGGCGCAAGGGCAGTGGAAGCGCTCGAAGTACACCGGCGTCGAGCTCTACGAGAAGACGATCGGCATCATCGGGCTCGGCCGCATCGGCGCGCTGATCACGGCTCGCATGCACGCCTTCGGTACCACCATTGTCGCCCACGACCCCTACGTCACCGCGGCGAGGGCGCAGCAGCTTGGCGTGACGTTGCTCCCGCTCGATGAGCTGCTCGCCACATCCGATTTCATCACCATCCACATGCCGAAGACGCCAGAGACCACCGGCATGATCAGCACGGAACAGCTCGCGATGATGAAACCGACGGCCTTCATCGTCAACGTCGCGCGCGGCGGTCTCATTGACGAAGACGCGCTGTACGCCGCGCTCAAGTCTGGCCGCATCGCTGGCGCGGGCCTTGACGTGTTCGTCAGCGAGCCGCCGACCGACTCGCCTCTCCTTGCGCTCGAAAACGTCATCGTCACCCCGCACCTCGGTGCGTCGACGGATGAAGCCCAAGAGAAGGCCGGAGTCAGCGTCGCCAGATCGGTGCGCCTCGCCCTCAGCGGCGAGCTCGTGCCCGATGCAGTGAACGTTGCCGGCGGGGTCATCGACCCGATCGTCCGTCCGGGCATACCGCTGATGGAGAAGCTCGGTCAGGTCTTCGCGGGTATCGCCGACAGCCCGATCACCTCGGTCGACGTTGAGGTGCGCGGCGAGATTGCCGAGCTCGACGTGAGCGTGCTCAAGCTCTCTGCCCTCAAGGGCATCTTCTCGAACACCGTGAGTGAGTCGGTCAGCTATGTCAATGCGCCGCTGTTCGCAGAGCAGCGCGGCATCGCGGTGCGACTTATCACCGACCTGGAGAGCGACGAGTACCGCAACCTACTGACAATTCGCGGCACGACAAGCGACGGCCATCAGGTCTCGGTCTCTGGCACCCTCACCGGCTCCAAGCAGATCGAGAAGATCGTCGAGATCAACGGCTACGACGTCGAGGTTCCGCTCGCGAAGCACCTGATTGTGATGATCTACACGGATCGCCCTGGCATTGTCGCGATCTACGGCAAAGAATTTGGCGAGGCGGCCATCAACATCGCGGGCATGCAGATCGCCCGCCATATCGCCGGCGGGCAAGCGCTCAGCGTGCTCACCGTCGACTCTCCCGTGCCCGATGCCCTGTTGGAGAAGGTCGCCGCCGCGATCGACGCATCCCTCTTGCGCGAGATCGACATCACGGTTTAGACGGGCGCTCAGTACCCTCGTTAGTCGTTAACGCACGAGTGGCCACGCTTCGATGCGCGGCCACTCGTGGTTGTTTGGGAACTACATCTTGTTTGGGAATTACATCAAGGGTGCGTCGTTGGTGTCCGAGGTCGTGCGCTGCGTCACTCCCGAGCCATTGGCAGGGTTGACGTCGCTCTTGACCGTGGTCACCGACTGGCGCTTGCGGAACATAGCGATCATTCCGATGATGAACACGACGAGTCCGGCCCCCATGAAGATGTAGCCGATGAGGTCGAGGTTTACTGGGCCCCAGACGTCGACTCCAACTCAAAAGGTGATGACTGCGCCGATGACGAACAATACGATTCCGGTTCCTAT
>JANONY010000380.1:0-2380 GCA_031421055.1 Actinomycetes bacterium
TACGCTCTTGGCATCGGAGCCGTTCTCTTGGTGATCGCGGCCATAGCGGTGCTGATCGCTGCGATGTGAGCAGAGCGTGGCGCGAGTGCCTACCTAGATGCCGCCGCCGGCACGACCTTCGCGTCGCGCTCTCTGTGCCACGGGGTCGGGGAGCGGCACTGCCGCGATGAGGCGCTGCGTGTAGGCCTCTTTCGGGTTGCGAAGAATCTCATCCCTCGTGCCGGCTTCGACCACTCGGCCGCGGTGCATGACCGCGATTCGGTGGGCGAGAATATCGACGACGGCGAGGTCGTGGCTGATAAACAAGCACGCGAACTGCAGGCGTTCCTGAATCTCCTGCAACAGGTCGAGAAAACGCGCCTGCACTGACACGTCGAGCGCACTCGTCGGTTCGTCCGCAACGAGCAGGTCGGGGGTAAGGGCGAGCGCGCGAGCGATGCCGACTCGCTGGCGTTGTCCGCCGCTCAACTCGTGTGGGTAGCGGTTGCGGTAACTCGCCGGCAACTCGACCTGAGTCAGCAACTCTTGCACTCGCTTATCGAGCTCTTTGCCGGAGGCCACGCGGGCGAGCAGCAGTGGTTCGCCAATACTCTGGCCGATCGGCATACGCGGGTTGAGACTCGAGCCTGGATCCTGGAACACAATCCCCGTGCGCTGACGGATCGGACGAAGGTCACGCTGCTTGGCGGTGGAAATGTCGGTGCCAACCACGGTGAGTTTTCCCGAGACGATCGGCAGTAGGCCGACGGCCGCCCGGCCGAGCGTGGTCTTGCCAGAACCGGACTCGCCGACCAAGCCGAGAATCTCGCCAGGATAGATCTCCAAGTTGATGCCTTCTGCCGCGCGGAACGCCGGAACGCGACCGCGCTTCGGGTACTGGATGGTGACGTTTTCGAAACTCAAGACCGGCCCGGCCTCGTGCGCTTTGCTTGCCGATTCGTTGACCTGAAGCGCGGCCGTTCCCAGGTGCGGAACGGCGGCGAGCAGCGACTGGGTATACGGGTGCTGAGGCTTGGTGAACACGTCGAGCGACGTGCCAACTTCGACGGCGATGCCGTCTTTCATCACCAGAATGTTGTCGGCGAGGTCAGCCACCACCCCCATGTCGTGCGTGATGAGAATGATGGCGCTGTTGAGTCGCGTGTGCAGGCTGCGCAGCAGATCGAGAATCTCGGCCTGCACCGTGACATCGAGGGCGGTGGTCGGCTCGTCGGCAATGAGAAGCACCGGGTCACACGAGATCGACTGGGCGATCATGGCGCGCTGGCGCTGACCACCAGACAGTTGGTGCGGGTATTTGTGAAAGGCCACGGCCGGATCGGGCATCTCGACCTTAGTGAGCAAGTCGATCGCGCGCTCTTTGGCCTCGGCGGGCGTCAGATCGAAGTGCGAGCGCAGCGCCTCCATGATCTGAAATCCGATGGTGTAGACGGGGTTGAGCGCCGTCATCGGCTCTTGAAAGATCACCGCGATCTCGTTGCCGCGCACTTGGCGCAGTTCTTGCTCTGGAATGCCCTGAAGCTCGCGTCCGAGCAGCTTGATCGACCCGGTCACGCGCGCGTTGGCGGGCAGAAGCCCGAGCAGCGCCATCGAACTTGAGCTCTTGCCTGAACCAGACTCGCCAACGATGGCGAGCACCTCGCCGCGCTTGACCTCGTAGTTGAGGCCGATGGCGGCCGGGTAAAAGGTACCGTCGACCCAGAAGTCGACCCCGAGGTCCGAGACTTCGAGAACAGTCTCGGTCGCGAGTGTTGTCGTGGCCATCAGTTGACCTTCCCTGCTGTTTCGGTGGAACGTTCTGCGAAGCTGGTCACATGAGATTCGCTCCGACCAGCTTCCGCCCGACTTTCGGCCGCGTACTGGCCGTGCTGACGGCCATCATCGTCGCACTCGCACTTGGCGGCTTCGTGGTCACTGGCGATGCCGTTGGCTTGGTGCGCTACACCTGGGGACAGTTGTTGGTGGTCGCCCTGGCGTTTGCACTGTTCTGGTTGCCGCGCCTCGACGTCGAGGAGCACGCCGTTACGGTGCGCAACGTCTTCAGCACGATTGTCGTGCCGTGGCCCGCGATCCAACTGGTCGACACGAAGTACGCCTTGACGCTGTACACACCTGAAGGCCGCATCGCCGTCTGGGCGAGCCCAGCCCCGAACCGCTACGCGAGCGCGAATGCCGCTGCAGGGGATGCCAGACTCGCCTCGAACGGCACCGGCGCGGTGCGCCCGGGCGACCTGCTCAGCACGTCGAGTGGCGCTGCGGCGTTCCTGATCCGGCGCCACCTGGAGCAGCTGCGCGACGACGGACTGCTGGATGCCGGATACGAACCGGGGAGCATTCGCCGCAGCATCCACTGGCCAACGATCGCTGTGCTGGCGGGGCT
>JANONY010000381.1:0-1908 GCA_031421055.1 Actinomycetes bacterium
TCGCTTGGCTTGCGAACCACGACCGTGAGGCCGCGACTACAGTCATGGACATCGCCGCCGATTCGATCGCGGCGCTGGCAATTTCCACATCCGCCCGCTCACAGGATCGAAGCGCATGACAGTTCCCCAGACCACCGCAGCCCTCTTCGCCGAACCGATTCGCAAGGTCCCGGCCCGCTGGATTGTGGCGTTCGCAACCGCGTGGTTCTGCATCTGGATGGCGCAGTTGACGCCCATCCAATTGTTGCTACCCGCTCAGATCGCCGATGTCTTCGGCCTTCCGCTCGACGTGGCAGAGCAGATCAACACCGGCGACTGGCTTGCGCCGGTCATCGCCTTCGGCGTCATCTCGGCTATCGCCGGTCTGTGTGCTCTGATCGCCTATCCGCTCACCGGCGCACTGAGCGACCGCACGACGAGCCGCTTCGGTCGCCGCCGACCGTGGATTGTCGCTGGCACCCTCGTATTTGCCGCCTCGCTCGTCGTGCTGGGCTTCCAGAACACGATGCTCGGTATCGGCATCTTCTGGTCGCTCGCACTCATCGGCTTCTGCATGGTGTCGGCGGCGATCACCGCCACGATCTCCGACCAGGTGCCGATCAACCAGCGCGGCTTTGTCTCTGGTTGGGTCTCGGCTCCGCAGGCGGTCGGCATCATTGCCGGCCTCTTGCTCGTGACGAGCCTCGCGCTGAGCGTCCTCGTCGGCTATGTGGTGATGGCGCTGCTGCTGGTCGCGCTGGTCGCGCCCTTCCTGATCCTGACCAAGGATGCGGTGCTGCCACGCGCGCAACGCCCCGCCTTCTCCGCCTCGATTCTGTTCGCCGGATTCTGGGTGAGCCCGCGCCGCTACCCCGACTTCGGCTGGACGCTGATCGGCCGCGTGCTCGTCAACCTCGGCAACGCCCTCGGCACGACGCAGCTGCTCTACTTCCTCGCCTTCGGGCTCGGCCGTGCGGCACCGGTCGATGACTTGCTCGTGCTCACGCTGGTGTACATGGTCTTCTTCGTCATCGCCGCCCTTGGCGTCGGAAAGATCAGCGACCGCATCGGGCGGCGCAAGGTCTTCGTCTACGCCGCCGCCTATCTTCAGGCGATTGCGGCCGCGCTGCTCGCGTTCGTTCCCGACTACACCATCGCGATGGTCGCTGCCGGTCTGCTTGGGCTCGGCTATGGCTCATTCATGGCCGTCGACCAGGCTCTCGCCACGCAGGTGCTGCCCGACGCACACTCGCGCGGCAAAGACCTCGGCATCATGAACATCGCGACCGCGGTTCCGCAGGCGCTCGCGCCGCTGCTCGGTGCCGGCATTGTCGTGGCTTTCGCGAGCTTCTCATCTGGGCCGACGGTCGAGGGCCACTTCGCTGGGGCGCAGGCTGGCTTCGCAGCCTTGTTCGTCGCATCCGCCATCACGGCTGTTCTCGGAGCACTCGCGGTCTACCCGATCAAGAGCGTGAAGTAATGGGCGCCGCGTAATGAAGCTGACTCCACCAACCAGTGCCCGGTGGCGCACGCCATCGGAGTACTGGCCAGCGCTCACGGCCGCGACCGAGAGTCACGACCCGCCCTATGGAGTGATTAGTCTCGGGGCGCTCGCGCACAATGCCTTCGACATGCTCCGCCGTGCGAACGGCATGCCGATCCGCGTCGCAAGCAAGTCGGTGCGCGTGCGGGCCGTACTCGACGCGGTGCTCGCGCTCGATGGCTACGAGGGAGTGCTCGCCTATACGCTGCCTGAAGCGCTCTGGCTCGCTACCGATACCCCACAGGCCGCGGGCATCACGGATGTGGTGGTCGGCTACCCAACAGCCGACCGCGCCGCGATCGCCCGCCTAGCCAGCGCCCGCCTAGCCAGCGACGCCGAGCTTGCGCGTCGAGTGACAATCATGGTCGACAGTGTGGATCAGCTCG
>JANONY010000382.1:0-3842 GCA_031421055.1 Actinomycetes bacterium
GCGGGTTCTGCCTCGCGTCATCGAGCGCACGATAGAGCTCGTCGACGGTCTGCGGGCGAAACGCGTTGCGAACCTCTGGCCGGTTGAACGCGATGCGCGCCACCTGGCCTTTGAGGTCGTGGTGGTAGGTGATGTCGGTCAACTCGCCGAAACCCTCAACCTCGCGCCAGAGCGTCGCGTCGAAGAGCTCGGATACGGCTGCCGTCATGGCTTGAGTTTAGCGAGGGGTTCGCGTGGGGGCACCGCTTGCCAAAGGTCGAGCCGAGATGCGTGCGACCAGCCATCCGCTCGGGATATCGCCGACGCGGCTACGAGCCCACGAGCCTACGTGCCTACGGCGCAGCGGGCACGAGCCCGAGCATGCGTTCGACCCCCGGCACGACCAGTGCTCGAAAAGCGGTGTCGAGTTCTTTCGGGCTGTACGGTGCCGGGCTGGCCATCCAGTGGGCAATCATCGACGTAAATGCGCCGACGACGAAGTCAACGACCAGCGCCAGTTGTTCTGGGCTCACCGGCTTCGCGCCGCAGCGCTCTTTCAATTCACCAGAGATGACGGAGCTCAACGCGTCTGAGGTCATCTGCAGCGCCACCGAGTGCCCACCGGGCCCAAACAGTGCGCTAATCACGGGTTTCTGGTCGACGATGTGCTCGAACAGCGGGAGGCTGAACGCGAAAACTACCTGATCGTTCTGGGCGGATCCCGCGGCAAGAAACTGGGTCAACTCGCTAATGATGTCGTCGAACACGTCGCGTTTATCGGTGAAGTGAGCGTAGAAGGTCGATCGCCCAATGTCGGCTTTCTCGATGATGTCGGTGACCGTCACCGAGTCGAAGCCCTTGTCGAGGATGAGCGCGGTCAGCGCATCCTGAATCGCCGCGCGGGTGCGGCGTACGCGCCGATCGCCGCTGACGGTCTCGCTCTTTTCGGTCACTTTTGGCTCCGGTGTTCAGTACCGCACGCATTCGCCGGTGTGTTTCTTGACCCGTGATTTCACAATACACACAATTCAGTTTAGAACAAAGTGTTCGATAACTGAAAGGCACCCCATGAACAGCACAACCCTCATCGACGCCAGTAAAGCGTCGAAGAGTTACGCACTACCCGCGGGCAACTTCACCGCCCTCGAAGAGGTCAATCTGCGAGTGAGCGCAGGCGAATTCGTCGCGATCGTCGGTCGATCCGGCAGCGGTAAGACGACATTGCTCAACCTGCTGGCCGGCATCGACCGGCCATCAGCCGGGTCGATCACCGTTGACGGAACCGAGATCGGCGCGCTGGGGGAGTCGGGTCTGGCTCGCTGGCGCGGCGCATCCATCGGTCTGGTATTTCAGTTCTTTCAGCTGCTCCCAACGCTGACCGTGATCGAAAACGTCATGCTGCCAATGGACTTCGCCGGAGTCGCGAACGCGAAGCAGCGCAAGACTCGCGCCCTCGAATTGCTCGAGCGGGTCGGCATTGCCGAGCAAGCCAATAAGCTGCCGGCGACGCTCTCTGGCGGGCAGCAGCAGCGCGCGGCCATCGCGCGGGCGCTAGCGAACGACCCGGCGGTGCTGCTCGCCGACGAGCCGACCGGCAATCTTGATTCAGCAACCGCCGCGTCGGTGCTGAAACTCTTCGCCTCGCTCGCCGAATCGGGCAAGGCCGTGATCATGGTCACGCACGATCCAGAAGCCTCTGGTTTCGCCAGCAGAACCATCACCCTCGCCGACGGTCATGTCCTAACAGATACGGCGGTCGCAGCGTGAACCTCCGGCCGCGCCAAGCCAAGATTCTTCGCGACCTTCGACTCAGCTACGGTCGCGTCATTGTCATGACGATCGCGATCGCCGTTGCCGTGACCGGCTTCGGTGCGATCCTCATCACGAAGGAGGCGCTCACTCGGGATGCGACCGCCGCCTACGCAAACACTGACCCAGCCGCCGCGACGCTCGATGTCGCCGACGGGGTAGACGCTGAGCTGCTCGCCGAGGTACGCGCATTCGAGGGCGTCAACGACGCAACCGCGCGACAGACGATCTCGACCCGCGTTGTGCTCGACGGTTCGTTGATTCCGATGCTGCTGTTCGTTGTGCCAGAGGACGACTCGATGAGCATCGCGCACTTTTATGTCGAGACGGGCAGCTGGCCTGCCACGGCCGACGGGCTCGTGCTTGAGCGTGCCGCAGCTGGGTTGCTGACTGTAGCAACCGGCGACGCACTTCAGGTCGAAAACAGCGACGGTGAGCTGATGCGCATCGACGTCGAGGGAACAGTCTGGGACCCAGCGCTGCCGCCGGCGAACCAGGAACGCACCGGGTATGCCTTCGTCACCCCGGCGCTGGTTGAGACACTTGGCTTCGAGAGCCTCAATGATCGACTTCTCATCACCGTCGAGGATCCCGCCACCGGCCAACCAACGCGCGACCAGGCGATCGTCGACGCGGTCTCGACCTCGCTCACTCAGTGGTTGACGGGGCAGGGAATCGCGGTGCACGAGGTTACGGCGCCGCCGTTTAGGCACCCGCACCAGAACCAGACCGACACGGTCACGAACCTGCTGCTAGCTTTCGCGCTGGCAGCGCTCGGGATCGCTGCGGTTCTCGTTGCGTCAACGCTCGGTGGCATGCTCGCCGCGCAGACACGCCAGATCGGCATCATGAAAACGGTCGGGGCCTCAACCGCGACGATCGTTCGCCTGTACCTGAGCATGACTGCGGCCATCGCCGTACTCGCGACAGCGCTGGCGATAGTGCCGGCCTGGTTCGCCGGCAACGGGCTCGCCAAGCTCGTCGGCTCGATACTCAACATCAACGTCACGGGTGAGCCAGCAAGCGCTGGCACCTTTGCGCTGATTATCGCGGCGGGCGTTCTGGTTCCGGTGATTGTCGGAACCATACCGATTGTTCGCGCGTCGCGGGTGACCGTGCGTGAGGCGATCGGTGACTTCGAGATATCGAAGGCGGGCACGCGCGGCATCGACCGGCTGCTCACCCGGTTCGGCGGCGGCGAGCGTGTTGGTGTATTCGCGGCGCGCAACCTCGCACGTCGCCCCCAACGGTTCATCGCAACCGTTGCTCTGCTGGCCGCGGGAGGAGCGCTGTTCCTTGCCGGAATCAACTCTTCTGAGGCGTGGCAGCGCTGGGTAGACGACGGTTTGAGCAAGCGCAGCTACGACGCGCAACTCAGCTTTGCCGGGCCCGTGTCAGAGTCGCAGCTCGCTGCGGCGCTCGACGGTGTCGAAGGTCTGACCGAGTGGGAGAGCCACAGCTCTCTCGCCGCAACGCCGACGGCCGGTGGTGGAGGCGTTCAGATTCAGCGCATCTACCCCGACGGTGGGCACGGTGTGTTCGCGGTTACCGCGCTCGACCCGACGACCTCGCTCATCAATTTCACGGTGCGCGAGGGCAGTTGGCTTCGAGATGGCGAGCCAGACACCGCGGTGCTCAACCAAGTGGCGGCTAGTCGACTCGGTAATCCGACCGTTGGGTCTAGAGCGATGCTCTCGATCGAGGGTGAGTACCTCGAGTGGGAGATCGTCGGAATTGTCGACGAGGTTGCCGGCCCGGCGACTGCCTATGTCAGCAGAGACGCGATCGATGAAGCGATGGGCGGAGCCGACCTAGCCACCGGGCTACGGATTGTTGCCCCAGAGCAGACTAGCGAAACGATAGAGCGGGTGGAGGCCGCTCTCGCTGACGCGGGCGTCACCGTCTCATCGGTCGTGCCGACCACAGAGCTGAGAAGCGCGATCGACAACCACGTTGTGGTGTTTATCGCCGTGCTCATTGCGTTGGCCGTGCTGATGGCGATCATCGGCGCTCTCGGACTCGCCTCTGCGATGTCGATGAGCGTTATCGAGCGC
>JANONY010000383.1:0-1841 GCA_031421055.1 Actinomycetes bacterium
GACAGCCCGACGGATCGCCGCGTGCAGTTTTGCGTGGTCGAACACTTCACCGCCTGGCTGATTTCGCGGCGGCACGTCGATAGCTACGGGCTCGAGTGCCCCTTGCTCGACCTGCGCTACGCGATCGACTTGGGGCGGCGGACGTTTCGTGCCGGCTGAAAGTTATCTTGACGATCCAAACGCAGAAAGGTAACTTGATGGACTGATGCCAAAATCCAGCCAACAGCTCATTGACGAGCTCGACCACCTCGCGCAGCGGTTTGAGAATTACGAACCCAGGCCCGAGCATCGGCGCGACCCGCAGCTGTATCGCAATCTCGAGGCCGCAGTGCGCGCCCGCGGAGAGGCCGAACATGCAATCGTGGCCGCGGTGGCCGCGATGCGGTCGGATGGGGATTCGTGGGCGACGATCGGCTGGATCCTCGGCACGAGCGGCCAAGCCGCGCAGCAGCGCTACGGCAAACCGCGCGCGACCTAGCTACGCGAGCCAACTAGGCGTAGAACTAGAGGATGAGCCTCGACGACACCGATGACCCGACCCTGGTGCGCAACCAACCGTCGCTGACGACCTCCACCGGGCGTAGCTGGCTGATCGTCGGCGCGCTGTTCACGGCAATCTCGCTCGCGGTGCTGGTGCCCATGACCGTGCTGCCTCCGAGCGGGGTCGCGCTTACCGCGGCAATCCTCGACGTCGTCTTTTACGCTGGAATGCTCGCCGCCCGCTTCACCGTCGCCCCCGGCCGCCGCAGGCTCGGGCTGATGGCGGCAGCGCTGATCGCGATCGCGGTAGCGTCGTTGGCGGCGGCGCTGGTCGTGGCGTTCGCGCAGATCTAGACCAGACCGACCGCCGCGACCACCCGCTCCCGCAACGCGTTGCTGCGCGACGCAAACCCGCGCTGCTCCCGTGCGTACTCCGCCCGCCCCTCGGTGGTCTCGATCCGCACCGGGGTGTAGCCCGAGCCGAGGTCGTAGGGCGAGGCGCGCATGTCGAGCTCGCGAATATCGCGCGCAAGCTCGAAGCAGTCGAGTAGCAGTTCGCCCGCAATGAGCGGGCCGAGCTTGGTGGCCCACTTGTAGACGTCCATGCCGGCGTGCAGGCATCCGGGCTGCTCCAACTGCGGCTGGTTGTCGCGGGTCGGCGTCAGTTCGTTGAGGGGCGCGGCCGCCGGCGTGAAGAAGCGAAAGGCGTCGATGTGGCTGCAGGTGATGCGGCTCTGCTCGACCACGGTGTCGGTGCCGCCCTGACCGAGCCGCAGCGGCAGGTCGTGGCGGTAGGGGTTCGGCCCGTCGCTGTCGCTGGCGCGGTAGACCATGGCCCACTCGTGCAGCCCGAAGCACGCGAACTGCCCGGGCCGCGCGGCCGTCGCCGACAACAGACCAACAATGAATCGGATGCTCGCCCCCCGCGCCGCCCGAAACGCCGCGTCGTCGACGACCAGGTCCGCACCCTCGCGGCGGTACCACTTGTAGCTGGCGCGCTCGTCGCCGACGGCGTCCTCGAGTACCACCCCCGCCCCCGGATGCCACCGCCGCAACAAACCCGGCCGGAAGGGGTAGTAGGTGAAGAGAAAGTCGTCGACCGGGTGCTTCTCGCCGCTCAGCTGCCGCGCGCGCCACCCGGCGCTGAACGCGTCGGCCCGCTGCTGGTGGGCGGCCTCGCGCTCGCGCCACTCGGGGGCAGGCAGGGTGAGCACCTTTCGAGGGTACGCGAGCGCGAGCGGGTCGAGCCCGTCGAGACCTCCACCATTCTTACAAGACCCAGTAAGAACTACGCTATGGACATGCGCATCACCTCCAAGGGGCAAGTCACGATTCCCCAAGCCATCCGCGAGCGTTATGGC
>JANONY010000384.1:0-6386 GCA_031421055.1 Actinomycetes bacterium
TCTGGCACCTCGAGCCGGTCGTCGAAGCTCGTGCATGGCGGCATCCGCTATCTTGAACAGCTCGACTTTCGGCTTGTGCGCGAAGCGCTCATCGAGCGTGGCCTGCTGCTGCAGCGCATTGCGCCGCACCTCGTGAAACCGGTGCGCTTTCTGTACCCGCTCACCAAGCCAGTCATTGAGCGAATCTACGTCGGCGCTGGAATGCTGCTGTACGACCTGTTCAGCTACACGGGCGGACGGTCGCCAGGAGTTCCACACCACCGCCACCTGACCAAGCGGCAAATGCTTCGCGCCGCGCCGAGCCTCGCGCCAGACGCATTCGTCGGTGGGCTCGCGTATTACGACGCTCAAGTCGACGACGCTCGCTACGTCGCCAACCTCGCCAGAACGGCAAGCTTCTACGGCGCGCACGTCGCATCGCGGGTGCGAGTCGAAGGCTTCATCAAGGTCGGCCAACGTGTGGTCGGCGTCACCGCCCGCGATGTCGAGAGTGGCACGACGTTTGAGATACGGGCGCGGCAAGTAGTCAACGCGACCGGCGTCTGGACGGATGAGACCCAAGCCATGGTGGGCGAGCGCGGCCAATTCAAAGTGCGGGCCTCCAAGGGCGTTCACCTCGTGGTTCCGCGCGATAGGTTTCAATCGAAGCTCGGACTGCTCCTGCGCACCGAGAAGAGCGTGCTATTCGTCATTCCGTGGGGTCGTCATTGGCTGATCGGCACCACCGACACCGATTGGAACCTCGACAAAGCGCACCCGGCGGCGACCGCGGCTGACATCGACTACATCCTCAAGCAGGTCAATAAAGTGCTGGCCGTGCCGCTCACCCGCGACGACGTTGAGGGCGTCTACGCGGGCCTTCGCCCGCTGCTCGCGGGCGAGAGCGACCAGACTTCGAAGCTGAGCCGCGAGCACATCGTCGCGCACAGCGTGCCAGGACTCGTGGTTGTCGCGGGCGGCAAGTGGACGACCTACCGCGTGATGGCGAAGGACGCCATTGACGAGGCAGTCGCGGCGCTCGACGGCAAGATTGCCGCGTCGACGACAGAAGACATCGCCCTTCTCGGCGCGGAAGGTTACCAGGCGGCGTGGAACAAGCGCTCCAAGATCGCCCGCGCCTTCGGGGTGCACAAGGTGCGCATTGAGCACTTGCTCAACCGCTACGGTGTGCTCACCGACGAGCTGCTCGATCTCATCGTCGCGCGTCCTGAGTTGCAGGAGCCGCTGCCAGGCGCCGACGACTACATCGGCGCAGAGGTTGTCTACGCGGCGACGCACGAGGGGGCAATGCACCTCGAAGACGTGCTCGCGCGGCGCACCCGAATCTCGATCGAGGCATGGGACAGAGGGGTCTCGGCGGCTCCCGTCGTCGCGGCGCTCATGGCTGGTGAGCTTGGCTGGGACGCCGCCCGCACCGCGCGGGAGGTGAGCACGTACCTCAAGCGCGTTGAGGCCGAGCGGGAAAGCCAGGAGCAGCCGGATGACGCCTCAGCCGACCGCGTGCGCCTAGTCGCGCCCGAGCCCGTCGCTCCCTAACCCCACGCTCCCTGACCCCACGCTCTTCACCCCGCGCTGTTGAATCGGCCGTTTGCGGCTGCCGGTGGCGGCGCGAAAGGCCGATTCACCAGCGGAAGGAGGCGAACGTAGAATTGGCCCATGGTTGACGTGCGGCGAGTGAAGCTTCCGGGTGTCGGCGTGCTGCACACCTTCGTGACCGACGACGGAGGCAAGGTCGGGGTGATCACGCACCGCTCCGGTCATAGCGACCTCATCACCTTCGCCGACTCCGACAAGGTCAGCGATTCGAGCAAGGTCTCGCTGCGCCTCGACGAAGACGAAGCGCACACGCTCGCCGAACTGCTCGGCGGCACGAAAATCACCGAAGGCATCTCAAACCTCGACTCGATCCCTGGCCTCTCGATCGACTGGTTCACGGTCGACTATGACGACCACATCGCTGGACAACTGCTCGGCGATCTTGCGAGCCGAGGCATCGTTGGGCTAACGGTCGTTGCGGTCGTCCGGGGCGAATCCGCCAATCCGGCCCCGGCCGACGACTTCAAGGTTTTTCCGGGCGACACGCTCGTGGTCGCTGGCTCGCCAGAGAAGGTGGCAAAGGCGTTCGCGTTCTACCGCACCGGAGTACTCACGGCAAAGGCGCCCGCCGAGTCCCCTTCGGGAGGGTAGGGCGTGCACATCGGTGAACAACTGCTCGTTCTCGGGGTGCTGTTCGTCATCGCATATGTGCTTGGCAGGCTCGGCAAGCTGATTGGCTTGCCGGCGATTCCGATCTACATGCTCGTCGGCCTACTGGCGAGCCCAAGCACTGGATGGTTTCCGCTCGACTTCGAAGCGGCCGACGTTGAGCTCGTGGCGGTCTTCGGCCTCATTCTGCTGTTGTTCAACCTTGGCCTAGAGTTCGACCAAGACGCGTTTTTCGGCAACGTCACGGCCCTGCTCATCTCTGGTGGAAGCCGCATCATCATAAACTTCGGCATCGGGTTTCTCTTCGGGCTGTGGGTCGGATGGGGCACTCGCGAAGCGCTCATCATCGCCGGAATGACCGCAACATCCTCCAGCGCGATCGTGACAAAGCTGCTCATCGAGCTTCGCCGATTGGCGAACCCGGAGACCCCGGCGATCCTCGGTATCACGGTGGTCGAAGACGTCTTCATCGCGCTCTACCTCGCCATTGTCACGGTAATCATCGGCGGCGAAACCGACGCGTGGAGGATCGTCGCTGAGCTGTCGATCTCGTTCGCCTTTCTCATCGCGATGTTCGCGCTCGCTCGCTGGGGCGGACGATTCGTGTCTCGCCTGATCGCGACTAAAGACGACGAGTTGTTCACGATTCTTTTCTTCGGGCTCGCCGTTGCTTTCGGCGGCGTCGGCGAAATGCTCGGCATCTCTAGTGCGATCGGCGCCTTCCTGATCGGGCTGGTGCTCGGCGCGACGCGCTTTCGCGTGCGAATCGAGCAGCTCGCACTGCCGATGCGTGACGTGTTCGGCGCGTTCTTCTTTCTCAACTTTGGTCTCGCGCTGGATGTCTCGACGTTCGGCGCCGTGCTCTGGCCGGCAGTCGCTGCCGTCGTCATGACTCTCGTCATCAACACGCTCGGTGGGCAACTGATCGCGAGGCTCAACAAGCTCACGCCTGCCGAGGGCGTCAACGTCAGCGCAATGTTGCAGAACCGCGGAGAGTTCGCGCTGATTCTCGCTACCCTTGCCGCGGCGGCAGGACTCGACGAGCGGCTAACGCCCTTCGCTGGACTGTACGTTCTCTCGATGGCGGTGATCGCCCCAGTGCTTGCCGTGAACTCAGAGAAGCTCGGGGCGGCACTGTTCCGCGTGAGGAAAGCAGCCGAGCCGGAACGTGATCGCATGAGCGAGGAGAACATCGCATTGGTCGAGGCGGCGACGGCGTCGATGGATTCGCCGGAGCCAGAACCCGAGACGAAGGTCGCCGTCGATCGCCTCGTCGAGCAGGCCATGCAGCAATCCGACGAAGTCGCGTCGGCCGAGCGTTTGCGCGATCCGGAGTATTGATGTTGCGAATCGCCCTCAGACCGCGCTGGATAGCGCTGCTCGTGCTCGTGCTCTCGATTGCCGCTGGGTTCGTCTTGCTCAGTCAGTGGCAGTTGAGCAGAAGCGTCGAGCGAGCGTCGGTCGTTGGTCGGGACACCGAAACAGTCGTCGCGCTTGACACCATCGCGAGGCCGCAGTCTGGTGTGACGACAGACGCCGCCGGGCGACTCGCGCGGGTCTCTGCAGAATTCGTCACCGACGACTTCGCTGTGCTGAGCGGTCGCCTCAACGACGGCGTCGAGGGCTACTGGCTCGTGGGGCACGCGGTGACGCCGGAGGGCACGAGTCTGGCTGTGGCGCTCGGCTGGGCGGCGACGACAAGCGAAGCGCGTGCGGCCATTGGCGCCATCCAACCGGGCGAGACCCTCGAGGGGCGCTATCTCGCGACAGAGCCGCCTGCCGACGATGACTTCGAGCAGGGGGAGCGCTCGGCGATGGCGGTCGCGACGCTCATCAACGAGTGGTCGCAGCCGCCCGCCGCGGTGTATGGCGGCTATCTCGTGGTGGGTGAGGCGCCATCCGGTCTCGATCAGATTGTCGCGCCAGCACCCAGTGAGGAGGTCGTGCTCAACTGGCTCAACGTTTTTTACGCCGTCGAGTGGATCGTGTTCGCGGGTTTCGCCGTCTTCTTGTGGTGGCGGTTCGTGCGTGACGAGTGGGAGCGCGAGCAAGAGGCCCCCGTCGACGAGACCTAAACTGGAGGCATGCCACTTGCGCCGAAACCGTCTGCTGCTTCCCGGATTCGGCTGGCACTAAAGCTGTACCGCGTGACCTCGATCATCACCGGAAGCTTTCTGCTGCTGCTCTGCCTGATGATGATTCTGCGCTACGGGTTCGGCGTTGATATCGAGCTCGCCGGGCCGTTCGGCGTGATCTACCTCGACCCGCGCGAAGCGATCGCCGCGCGCGGCGGCATCAACTTCTCAACGTGGATTCTCATCGCCCACGGGTGGTTCTACGTGCTCTACGTCGCGAGCGACTTCAACCTCTGGAGCCCGATGCGGTGGAACCCGCTTCGCCTGATGATCATGTTCCTCGGTGGCATCATCCCGCTGCTTTCATTCATTCTCGAGCGCCGCATCCACCGTGAAGTGGTTGGGTGGCTCGACTCGGTAGGGACAACAGACAAGGTTGCCGCATGAGCACTGAGTCTTCTCAACGGCGCGAGACGTCGCACCGCCCCGTTCTCGTCATCGATTTCGGCGCCCAGTACGCGCAGTTGATTGCGCGGCGCGTGCGCGAGGCGAGCGTGTATTCCGAGATCGTGCCGCACACCATTACCGCGGATGAGGTGGCCGCGATGAACCCCATCGGCATCGTTCTCAGCGGCGGGCCTTCAAGCGTCTACGAGCAGGGATCGCCGAGCCTCGACCCTGGCATTCTCAAGCTCGGAATTCCGACGCTCGGCATTTGCTACGGGTTTCAGGTGATGGCGCAACAGCTCGGCGGCGAGGTCGCCAACACCGGGCTGCGCGAGTACGGCGCGACCGATATGACTGTCACTGGCGACGGCGGCTCGCTGCTCGCCGGGCAACCAGAATCGCAAACGGTGTGGATGAGCCACGGCGACTCGGTCGCCAAGGCGCCCGAGGGATTCACCGTGCTTGCCTCGAGCGCATCGACCCCGGTTGCGGCCTTTGCGAGTGACGAGAAGCGCATGTACGGCGTGCAGTGGCACCCCGAGGTCAAGCACTCGGAGTTCGGTCAGCGGGTGCTCGAAAACTTCTTGCACCGGGCGGCGGGTATTCCGGCCGACTGGAACTCGAGCAGCGTCATCGACGAGCAGGTCGCCCGCATCAAGACTCAGGTCGGCACGGGTCGCGTCATCGTCGGACTCTCGGGCGGCGTTGACTCCGCCGTCGCGGCCGCCATCGTGCACAAGGCCGTCGGCGACCAGCTCACCGCGATCTTCGTTGACCACGGTCTACTGCGGCAGGATGAACGCCGGCAGGTCGAAGAGGACTACGTCGCCTCCACCGGGGTGCGCCTAGTCACCGTCGACGCGGTCGATCAGTTTCTCAACGCGCTCGCGGGCGTCACCGATCCAGAGGCGAAGCGCAAGATTATTGGGCGGGAGTTCATCCGCAGCTTTGAGCAGGCCGCGTCTGATCTGGTCGCCGAGGCCGCAACGGACGGTGAGGCAATCAAGTTTCTCGTGCAGGGCACGCTGTACCCGGATGTGGTCGAGAGCGGCGGAGGAACCGGCACGGCCAATATCAAGAGCCACCACAACGTCGGCGGGTTGCCAGAAGACCTGCAGTTTGAGCTCGTTGAGCCACTGCGCACACTGTTCAAAGATGAGGTGCGCGCGATCGGCCGCGAGCTTGGACTACCAGAAGTCATCGTCAGCCGGCAGCCGTTTCCGGGGCCGGGCCTGGGCATCCGCATCGTGGGTGAAGTCACCCGCGAGCGTCTGGAGTTGCTTCGCAAAGCAGACGCGATCGCGCGCGCAGAGCTCACGGCCGCAGGTCTCGACGGCGAGATTTGGCAGTGTCCCGTCGTGCTGCTGGCGGATGTGCGCTCGGTCGGCGTGCAGGGCGACGGTCGCACCTACGGTCACCCCATCGTGCTGCGCCCGGTCTCGTCAGAAGATGCCATGACTGCCGACTGGACTCGCCTGCCCTACGACGTGCTCGCCCGCATCAGCAATCGCATCACCAACGAGGTCGCCGGCGTCAACCGCGTAGTGCTCGACGTAACCTCGAAGCCACCAGGCACTATCGAGTGGGAATAAGTTTTTTTTGCTGGCGGCTCTAAGCGCCGCCGTTTTTTTAATTCCTGACGTCCCCTCCAGCGCATCG
>JANONY010000385.1:0-13687 GCA_031421055.1 Actinomycetes bacterium
CCATGAGCCCGACGGCCTCCCCGATGTCACCGCGCACACCCGTCGCGAGCGCGCGACCGTAGCAGGCAGCACACACACCGACGGCCGACTCACAGGTGAGCACTGAGCGCACCTTGATGTCGTGCACTCCAGCGGCAAGCAGCAGGTCGAGCAACACGTCGCCGACGTCGTCGCCAGCCGAAGCTACGACCTTGCCCTTGGCGTCGACCGCCTCCGCGGCGAGGCTTCGCGCGTAAACCGAGTTCTCAACGTTGCTGTCGAGCACCCAGGCGCCAGCGGCGTCTTCTGCTGCGATCGGCATGTCGAGGCCCTTGCTGGTGCCGCAGTCTGCCTCGCGGATGATGACATCCTGCGAGACGTCGACGAGTCGACGCGTGAGGTAACCGGAGTCGGCGGTGCGCAGTGCCGTGTCAGCGAGTCCCTTGCGAGCGCCGTGGGTCGAGATGAAGTACTCGGCCACCGACAGCCCCTCGCGGTAGCTGTTGACGATTGGGCGAGGGATGATCTCACCCTTCGGGTTCGACACGAGACCGCGCATACCGGCAATCTGGCGAACCTGCATCCAGTTACCACGAGCACCAGACGAGACCATGCGGTTAATGTTGTTCGACTCTGGAAGGTTGTCTTCCATCGCCTTGGCAACTTCGGCCGTTGCCTTGTTCCAGATCTCGATGAGCTCCTGTCGGCGCTCCGCTTCGGTAGTGAGGCCCTTCTCGAACTGCGACTGAACCTTCGCGGCCTGCTTCTCATAGCCGGCAATGATCTCGCGCTTATTCGGCGGAGTCAGGATGTCAGAGAGTGCGACGGTGACACCAGAGCGGGTTGCCCAGTGGAAGCCGGCGTCCTTGACCCGGTCGAGCGTTGCAGCGACCTCCACCTTGACGTAGCGCTCAGCGAGGTCGTTGACGATCTCCGAAATTTTGCCCTTATCGGCGACGGCCTCGATGTATGGGTAGTCGATCGGAAGAGTCTCGTTGAACAGTGCGCGACCGAGCGTGGTTTCCTTGAGCACGACATCACCCTGGGTGAAGCCTTCAGGGGCCTCGCCGTCGGCAAAGTGCACGTCCTCTAGGCGGATGCGCACCTTGGCGTTGAGGTCGAGCGTGTGCTGGTCGAGCGCGAGAATCGCTTCGGCGACCGACGAGAACGCGCGGCCTTCGCCGGTCACTCCCGTCTTGAGGGTGGTCAGGTGGTGCAGGCCGATGATCATGTCCTGGGTGGGCAGGGTGACCGGGCGGCCGTCTGACGGCTTAAGGATGTTGTTCGACGCGAGCATGAGCACGCGGGCCTCGGCCTGAGCCTCGACCGACAACGGAAGGTGCACAGCCATCTGGTCACCGTCGAAGTCAGCGTTGAACGCTGCGCACACGAGCGGGTGAAGCTGAATGGCCTTGCCCTCAACCAACTGAGGCTCGAAAGCCTGAATGCCGAGGCGGTGAAGCGTTGGTGCGCGGTTGAGCAGCACTGGGCGCTCGCGGATGATCTCTTCGAGCACATCCCACACCTGTGGGCGGCTGCGCTCGACCATGCGCTTTGCGCTCTTGATGTTCTGCGCGTGGCTGAGGTCGATGAGTCGCTTGATCACGAAGGGCTTGAACAGCTCGAGGGCCATCTGCTTCGGCAGACCGCACTGGTGCAGTTTGAGCTGCGGTCCGACGATGATCACCGAACGGCCGGAGTAGTCCACGCGCTTGCCGAGCAGGTTCTGGCGGAATCGACCCTGCTTGCCCTTGAGCATGTCGCTCAGTGACTTGAGGGCGCGGTTGCCAGTGCCCGTAACGGGGCGACCGCGACGACCGTTATCGAACAGCGCGTCAACGGCTTCTTGAAGCATGCGCTTCTCGTTGTTGACGATGATCTCTGGGGCGCCAAGGTCGAGCAGGCGACGCAGACGGTTGTTGCGGTTGATCACACGACGGTAGAGGTCATTGAGGTCAGAGGTCGCAAAGCGGCCACCGTCGAGCTGCACCATCGGGCGAAGCTCTGGCGGAATAACCGGCACAACCTCGAGCACCATGGCGGCCGGCGAGTTGCCGGTCTGCAGGAAGGAGTTGACCACGCGCAGTCGCTTGATCGCGCGGATCTTCTTCTGGCCCTTGCCGTTGGCGATCTGGTCGTGCAGCTCAATGCTCTCGGCCGCGAGGTCGAATGCCTGCAGACGCTTCTGGATCGCCTCGGCGCCCATGAAGGCCTCGAAGTACGTGCCGAAGCGGTCTTGCAGGTCGTGGAAGACAGCATCCTCCGGCTTGAGGTCGCCGACCTTGAGGCTGCGGAAGTCGTCCCACACGCGCTCGAGCTGAGCGATCTGCTCGTCGAACGACTTGCGGGCTTGGCCCATCTCCTTTTCGGCGCCGTCTTTGGTGCGACGCTTCTGGTCGCTCTTGGCGCCCTCGGCCTCCAGTGCCGCGAGATCTTCTTCGAGACGCGTCAGGCGCTCGGCGATGCGAGCATCGCGCTGGCCTTCCAGCGTCTTGATTTCGAGGCGCAGCTCGTTCTCCAGACCGGGCATGTCAGCGTGGCGACCATCAATGTCAACCGAGATGATCATGTACGCGGCGAAGTAAATGACCTTCTCGAGGTCTTTCGGGGCCATGTCGAGCAGGTAACCAAGACGGCTAGGAACGCCCTTGAAGTACCAGATGTGCGTGACAGGAGCGGCGAGCTCAATGTGACCCATGCGCTCACGGCGCACCGACGACTTGGTGACCTCGACGCCGCAGCGCTCACACACGATGCCCTTGAAGCGCACGCGCTTGTACTTACCGCACGAGCACTCCCAGTCCCGACTCGGTCCGAAGATCTGCTCGCCGAACAGGCCATCCTTTTCAGGCTTGAGCGTGCGGTAGTTGATCGTCTCTGGCTTCTTCACCTCACCGTGTGACCAACGACGGATGTCGTCAGCAGTGGCAAGGCCAATCTTGATTTCGTCAAACGCGTGAACGTCGAGCAATGGTTTCTTCTCTCTTAGAAAAAAGCTTTGAAGCTAAATAGGCGGGGTCGCGACGAAGGGAGCTAGTAGCTCAGATCTCGTCGATTGACGAGGACTCGAACCGGGTGGAGATGTTGATGCCGAGCTCTTCCGCAGCGCGGAACACCTCATCATCTTTGTCGCGCAGGTTGACCACGCTGCCGTCGGCCGAGAGCACCTCGACGTTGAGGCAGAGTGACTGCATCTCCTTGATAAGGACCTTGAAGGATTCCGGGATACCCGGCTCCTGAATGTTCTCGCCCTTGACGATCGCCTCATACACCTTGACGCGACCGAGGATGTCGTCGGACTTGATCGTGAGCAGCTCTTGCAGCGCGTACGCAGCGCCGTAGGCCTCGAGCGCCCAGACTTCCATCTCGCCGAAGCGCTGTCCGCCGAACTGCGCCTTACCGCCGAGTGGCTGCTGGGTGATCATCGAGTACGGACCCGTCGAGCGTGCGTGAATCTTGTCGTCGACAAGGTGGTGCAGCTTGAGGATGTACATGTACCCAACCGAGACCGGCTCTGGAAACGGCTCGCCGGAGCGACCATCGAAGAGCCGGGTCTTGCCGGTCGAGTCGATGAGTCGGTCACCGTCGCGGTTGACATTCGTCGAGTCGAGCAGTCCGGCGATTTCCTCTTCGAGGGCACCGTCGAACACCGGGGTAGCGACCTTGGTTCCAGGCGCCGCCGAGAGGGCTGCCTCTGGAATGCCTGCGGCCCACTTCGGGGATCCCTTGACCTGCCATCCCTGCTTGGCAACCCATCCGAGATGGGTCTCTAGCACCTGGCCGAAGTTCATCCGGCCGGGAATGCCGAGCGGGTTGAGGATGATGTCGACGGGCGTGCCGTCGGCGAGGAACGGCATGTCTTCGACCGGAAGGATCTTCGAGATGACGCCCTTGTTGCCGTGGCGGCCAGCGAGCTTGTCACCAGCGGTGATCTTGCGCTTCTGAGCGATGTAGACGACAACACGCTGATTGACGCCAGAGCCGAGCTCGTCATCGTTGTCGGCAGAGAACTCCTTGACCGCGATGATGGTTCCTTCTTCACCGTGAGGAACCTTGAGCGAGGTGTCGCGCACTTCGCGGCTCTTCTCGTTGAAGATGGCGCGCAACAGGCGCTCCTCTGCACTGAGCTCGGTCTCGCCCTTCGGCGTCACCTTGCCGACGAGAATGTCGCCTGGTCGAACCTCTGCACCGATGCGGATGATGCCGCGCTCGTCAAGATCGGCGAGCAGCTCTGGCGAGACGTTGGGGAGGTCACGGGTGATCTCCTCCTTGCCAAGCTTGGTATCGCGCGCGTCGACCTCATACTCCTCGATGTGAATCGAAGAGAGCGTGTCATCTTTCACCAGGTTCTGGCTCAGGATGATCGCGTCCTCGAAGTTGTGCCCCTCCCACGGCATGAATGCCACGAGCAGGTTCTTTCCGAGGGCGAGCTCTCCGTTCTCGGTCGCTGGGCCATCAGCGATGACCTCTCCGACCTCGATGCGGTCGCCGGCCGAGACGATGACACGATGGTTGTACGACGTGCCCTGGTTCGAGCGGTCGAACTTGCGCAGGTAGTAGTCCTGGGTTCCACCTTCGTCGAGTTGGATCGTCACGAGTTCAGCAGAGACCTCGGCGACAACACCGGCCTTATCGGCCGTGAGTACGTCACCGGCGTCGATGGCTGCGAAGCCCTCCATGCCGGTACCGACGAGCGGCGACTCGCTGCGCAGCAGCGGCACAGCCTGGCGCTGCATGTTCGCGCCCATCAGCGCGCGGTTTGCATCGTCGTGCTCGAGGAACGGAATGAGCGAGGTCGCGACAGAAACCATCTGGCGCGGCGACACATCCATGTAGCCGATCTGCTCGGTCGGGATGAGGTCTACCTCTCCACCCTTCTTACGTGCAAGCACGCGCGGGTCGGCGAAGTGGGCGTCAGCCGTGAGCGGAGCATTTGCCTGCGCGACGATGAAGTCGTCTTCTTCGCTCGCGGTCAGGTAGTCGATCGTCGTGGTGACCTTGCCGTTGACAACGCGACGGTACGGAGTCTCGATGAAGCCAAACGCATTGATGCGCGCGAACGATGCGAGCGATCCGATCAGGCCGATGTTTGGGCCTTCCGGAGTCTCGATCGGGCACATCCGGCCGTAGTGGCTCGGGTGCACGTCGCGAACTTCGACGCCCGCCCGTTCACGCGACAAACCGCCTGGCCCGAGGGCGCTCAACCGTCGCTTATGAGTCAATCCCGCGAGCGGGTTGTTCTGGTCCATGAACTGGCTCAACTGAGAGGTTCCGAAGAACTCCTTGATCGCAGCGACCACTGGGCGCACGTTGATGAGCGTCTGCGGCGTGATCGCCTCAATGTCTTGAGTCGTCATGCGCTCGCGCACGACACGCTCCATGCGGCTGAGGCCGGTGCGCACCTGGTTCTGGATCAACTCGCCGACCGCGCGAATGCGGCGGTTACCAAAGTGGTCAATGTCGTCAACGTCGAGGCGGATGTCGACCTTCTTGCCGTCGCGCACACCCTTGATGCTCGCAATGCCGTTCTCGCCAACGCTCACGAACGGAGCCGTGGTGTCGTGCAGCGAGACGAGGTACTTGATCGTCGCAATGATGTCTTCGATCGACAGCACCGAGCTGGTGAGCGGAGCGTCGATTCCGAGCTTGCGGTTGATCTTGTAGCGACCAACTTTCGCAAGGTCATAGCGCTTGGAGTTGAAGTAGAAGTTGTCGAGCAGCGCGCGCGCTGCCTCTGCCGCAACCTGCTCGCCTGGGCGGAGCTTGCGGTAGATGTCTTTGAGGGCCTCTTCCTTCGTGAGGATGTTGTCTTTCTCGAGGGTGACCTCGATAGACGGGAAGCCCTTGAACTCTTCGAGGATCTGCTCGCTCGTCAGACCGAGCGCCTTGAGGAATACGGTGACCGACTGCTTGCGCTTGCGGTCGATGCGAACACCAACCTGGTCACGCTTGTCGATCTCGAACTCGAGCCATGCGCCACGGCTCGGAATGATGCGAGCAGAGTAGATGTCTTTATCTGACAGCTTCTCTGGCGTGCGGTCGAAGTAGACGCCTGGGCTTCGCACCAACTGGGAGACAACAACGCGCTCGGTGCCGTTGATGATGAAGGTTCCCTTTTCGGTCATCAGCGGGAAGTCGCCCATGAAGACGGTCTGGGTCTTGATCTCACCGGTGAGGTGGTTCATGAACTCGGCGTTGACGTACAACGGAGCGGCGAACGTCTTGCCGCGCTCCTTGCACTCGTCAATCGTGTACTTGGGCTCTTCGAGCTCAGGGTCAGCAAACGAGAGCTGCATGGTCTCAGCGAGGTCTTCAATCGGAGAGATCTCTTCAAAGATCTCTTCGAGACCGCTGCGGCTCGGGAGGTCGGTGCGGCCTTGGGCCACACCCTCCGCCGTGCGCTCTACCCAAAAATCATTGCCGACGAGCCAGTCAAAGCTCTCGGTCTGCAGTGCAAGCAGATCGGGAACCGTCAACGTGTCGGTGATCTTGGCGAATGAAAGGCGGGAAGCTGACCGGCCGTTCTTAGTGGACTTCTTGTTGGACGCAGTGCGCGCAGCAGCCAAGGGAAATAACCTCCGTGGACCCCGTCGGGTCATGGTGTTGGTAGTGAATTCGCCCCAGAAGGATCCGCCCCGCCGCTATACGCGGGGCGCGCCAGCTGTCCACAATATGACGGCATGAATGGCTGGGAGCGCAAGGATCAACTATAGGCGTTTGCGCCGCGTCTGTGCAACTTATTTCTTGACGAGATTGCGTGATTGGGCTATAAGTGCGCCGGCCCGCATCGCTGGGCGCCTAGCCGGCCGCATCCCGCTTGCGAACCGCCATCGCGGCAAACGCTTCCCAGATCAATCCGTGAGCGTTGTTTACCGTCAAATCGGCGTGGTCGTAGGCTGGCGCGACCTCCATGATGTCGAAGGCGACGACGTTGGTTTCGAGCACGATTTGGCGCACGATGCGCAGAAGATCAATGGGTGCGAATCCGCCTGGCGCTGGGGTGCCGGTTGCGGGCGCAAAGCCGGGATCGAGCACGTCGATATCGATCGAGATGTAGACCTTATCGCCGCGTTCCTTGGCCGCCGCGATCACGTCAGCCATGACAGCTTTGACGCCTCGCTCCCAAAATTCGTGCATCATGAAGTGAGTGAGTCCGTTGTCGCGCATCCACTTCTGGTCTTCTTCACCCGGCCAGTAGCCGCGCAAACCGACCTGGATGAATTGGTTGCCTGGGATCGCGCCAGACTCGATCAGCCGGCGCATCGGAGTGCCGTGCGACGCGAGGTTGCCTTCGATGATGTTCGCGGTGTCTGCGTGCGCATCGAAATGGATCATCGTCACGGTGCCGTAACCGTGATGCTCGGCGACCGCCGTCGCTGCCGGCCACGTGATCGAATGGTCACCACCGATGATGAACGGCACGATTCCCCGACTCGTGACCTCCTTGACCCGTTCATAGATAGCGGCTTTCGACAGCTCCCACATGCCATGACTGGTGACCGCATCGCCGTAGTCGATCACTTCGAGATGATCGAAAATCTCGATACCCAGATCTAAGTGGTAGGTGCCTGGGTCGTACGCATTGGCTCTCAGTGCCCTTGGCCCGAAGCGCGCACCTGGCCGGTTGGTTGTGCTGTCGTCCCACGGGGCGCCGATGACCGCGACGTCGGGCTGCCACTCGTCGAGTTGTTCTGGCTCGGTCAGCAGCGGTCGCATTCCGAAGGTCGCTGGGCCGAGGTAGGACTGCGCTTCAAGTTGCGCACGAAGGGAAGGGGGAAGGTGTCTGCGTGGCTCCGTCATGCTTCACCGTACCGCCACGTGTGCGAAAGTCGTGGAGTGACCGACTCTCCGTCTCGCACGCTCGCCCACAGCGGTTTTCAGGCCGTGGTCGCTGCCGACCGCTGGGTGCCCGGCGCCTACACGCTTGTGGTCGACGGCACACCGCAGTCTCACGTCAATCTCGACGACCCAAGCCAACTCTTCTTTGAATACGTGCAGCGCATGGGTCACGTCATCGACCAGCTTGGGATGCCGGGCGAGCCGATCACTGCAGTGCACCTCGGTGCCGGCGCATTCACCATTCCGCGTTACATTCACGCGACTCGCCCAGGTTCGCGTCAGCAGGTGATCGAACTCGAGTTGGACCTCGTTGACCTCGTGCGCGAGCACCTACCGCTGCCTCGCGATGCGCAGATCAGAGTGCGGCACGGTGACGCACGTGCGACCCTCGCCAAGCTGCCGTCAGGAATCGTCGGCAACGTTGATCTGCTCGTCGTCGACGTCTTCAGCGGAGCGCGCACACCTGCCCACGTCACGAGCGTCGAGTTTTACGCCGAAGTCGCCGCGGTTCTCGCGGCTCGCGGCGTGGTGCTCGTGAACGTGGCCGACGGCCCTGGCCTCGCGTTCGCCCGCGGGCAGGCGGCAACGCTCACCTCGGTGTTCGGCAATGTCGCGGCGCTAGCCGAAACGCAGATCCTTAAGGGGCGGCGGTTTGGCAATGTGGTGATGGTCGCATCCCCCGCGCCCCTACCGCTGGAGTGGATGCCTCGCCTGCTCGCTGGAGGGCCGCATCCCTCGAAGGTGGTCGAGGGCCGCGAACTCTCTAATTGGATCGCCGGCGCTGCGGTCTCGACCGACGCCAATGCCGTACAGTCACCGCCGCCGTCGAAGTCGTTCATTCAGTTGCGCGGTACTGATACCTAAGCGGTACTGATACCTAGGCGGTACTGACAACCGAGCGCTTTCGCGAGAGCATCAACGTATGACTCGTCTCGCCGCGATGGCCGCGCTCGCCCTGTTGCTTGCCGGATGCGTGCCGCTACCGACAGGGGACGCCACGCCACCCGCCAGCACGGCGCCGGCAGACACGCCGACACCGACCGCCGAAGCCGTGCTCGACGGCCCGGTGCAACCCATCGGGACGCCGAACTCTCTCGTCACCGACCTCACAGTGCCGTGGTCGATCGTGCGCCTCGACTCTGGCTCGACGTTCATAAGCGAACGCGGCACGGCGATCATCAAAGAACTGACTCCCGGCGGCGAGGTGCGCGTCATGGCGACGATTCCCGGGGTTTCGCCGAACGGCGAGGGTGGCCTGCTCGGACTAGCGGTGCTCGACGATAAGTACCTCTACGCCTACGTGACCGCGGCCAACGACAACCGCATCGTGCGGTTCCCGCTGCGCGGCGTGCCGGGAAACTACAGCCTCGACACGACTCCGGGGCAAGTGATTCTGGCCGGCATCGCCAAGGCGCGCACCCACGACGGCGGCCGCATCGCGTTCGGACCAGACGGCATGCTCTACGCGACGGTCGGTGACGCAGGCGTACCAGATCGAGCACAGGACCCCGCGAGCCTCAACGGCAAGATTTTGCGCATGAGCCCAATCGGGGCGGTGCCAGACGACAACCCGACGCCGGGTTCGTACGTCTACTCGCTTGGCCATCGCAATCCGCAGGGAATCGCGTGGGACGACGAGGGCCAACTCTGGGCGGCCGAGTTTGGGCAGAATACCTGGGACGAGTTCAACCGCATCCAACCGGGGGCCAACTACGGCTGGCCGCTGGTCGAAGGGGTCGGCAACCAGAGTGGGTTTGTCGACCCGATCGCCGTTTGGCCAACGAGCGAGGCGAGTCCGAGCGGACTGCTTTACACGCGAGGCACCTTCTTTTTGGCCGCGCTTCGTGGCCAGCGCATCTGGGCGATCTACCCGAACGATAACGGCGGCGCGCAGACCGTTGCCTGGTTTGTCGGCGAGTACGGACGTATTCGCGATGTTGCCGCCGGCCCGGAAGGCACGCTGTGGTTCATCACCAACAACACGAGCGGGCAGGGCGACCCGAGACCCGGCGACGATCACCTGTGGCAAGTCAGCCTGGATGTCATCCGCGAGGGTTAGCCTCGAACAGTGGCAGATTTACACCGGGTGAGGTCGTGGGCGGATGCGTTGATCACCCTGCACCTTGACCCCACCGTGTGGAGCTTCGGTTTCGATAACGCAAAGACCCGTGCTGGCCTGTGCAACTACACGGCGAAACGCATCACCGTCTCGAAGTACCTCGCCGCTCGCTACGACGACGACGAAATTCACCAAGTGCTGCTGCACGAGGTCGCCCACGCAATGGCTGGCACGCGCGCTGGCCACGGCGCAGCCTGGAAGTCAATTGCCCGCGAGCTCGGCTACGAGGGAAAGCGACTGCACGACGGTGCGATCGCCGACGAGCTGGCCCGGTGGGTCGGCCGGTGTCCCGCGGGGCACCAGCACTACCGCTACAAGCGGCCCGCCCGTCTTCTTGCGTGTGGCAAGTGCAGTCGACGGTTCGCCGCGGCGAACCTCATTACGTGGCAGGAACGGGCCTTGCGCTAGGTGGGGCCGGGGTAGCAGGCTGCTTTCGAATGCCGACAAAGCTGACCGCCGCCCCGACAGCGAGCAGGATCGCGGTCACCAGCGCTGCCCGGTGGAACCCGCCGAGGTCGATCGCTGAGCCCACGATGAGGCCGGTGCAGGCAACCGTGACAAGGCCGGCTATGCGAGCCACCGCGTTGTTGATTGCCGAGCCGATGCCGGCGCGCGCCTGCTCGACCGCGCCGAGGGTGGCCGAGGTGAGGGGCGCCACGGTGATCGCGATGCCAAGGCCCATGAGCATGATGCCCGGAAAGAGTTGGGTCCAGTACTCGACCTCTTTGGTGACGAAGAGCAGATAGAGGTATCCCGCCGCCACGACGAGCGGCCCAACCGTCATGAAAATGCGCGGGCCGAAACGGGCCGAGAGTGCGCCAAATCGCGGCGAAAGCACAATGAGAAGCACGCCAGACGGCAGGCTCACCAGCCCTGCGATCGTCGCCGGATACCCGCCGACCTCCTGCACAAAGACGGCGAGCACGAATCCTCCGAAGCCGAATGCGCCATAGATGAACAGTGTCGCGAGGTTGCCGAAACCAAAATTGCGGATGCGAAACATGCCAAGAGGAACCATCGGCTCTGCAACGCGCTGCTCCCACCACAGGAAGAGGGCGAGTGATACGACTCCGACAGCAATGGGAAGGTAGACGCCCGGAGAGGCCCAGCCGAGTCGTGATTGCTCGATGAGCCCGAAGACCGGGCCGCCAAGACCCACGATGCCGAGCGCCGCGCCTACAAAATCTACTCGCGCACGTCGCGGCGCGCTCTCGCCAGCATCCAGACCGCGCATGAGAATCAGCGCAGCCGCGATGGGGAATACGTTGATGGCGAAGATCCACCGCCAGTCGGCGTAGTCGACGAGCACCCCACCAAGAAGCGGGCCGGCGAGGAAGGCCGCGGTCGTCCACGCGGTCCAGGTTCCGATCGCCTTACCCTGCTCTGTAGTGCTGAAGTTGGCGATGATGAGGGCAAGCGCACTTGGCACGAGCAGCGCACCGGCCGCTCCTTGGAACACCCGCGCAATGACGAGTACGAGGCCGGTGGGGGCGAGGGCGCACGCAATGCTGGCAGCCGCGAAGGCGATAAGGCCGATGCGCATGATGCGAAGGCGTCCGAATGAGTCAGAGAGGGATCCGGCGGTAAGTATGAAGGCCCCGAGCGTGATGAGGTAGCCGTCCACCACCCACTGCTGCACCGCCAGCCCGCCGCCGAGATCCTCGCGAATGGCGGGGAGGGCGACGTTGATCACGGCTCCATCGAGGAATGCGACAAAAGCAACAACGATCGACACGATGAGAACTTGACGCTGCCTTGTCATTATTCGAGCGTAATAGGGTTGCGCGTCACGTGCCGTAACCGACAATAATGGTTACATGGCGCACGGGCAGTGGGTAGTCTCGGCCGAGGGCACGCGGTGGTGGTTCGATTCCGGAGCGCTGAGTCTCGACCTTGCCTGCACCGGCACGATGCCCGACAACGGTGCGCTGGAGCAATGGGGCACGCCACACGATCTTGGCGAATGGCTGAGCGGGCGCTTCGATCGTTACAGCGACGACCCCGAAGCCCGCGACCTGATCGATGCCCGGGCGTTGCGCGGCGCCATCGGAAGGCTCGCTCTCGCCGCGGCCGCCGCGGCCGCCCCGTTACCAGACGACATCGACACGGTGAATCTCTTCGCCGCGACCCCGGACATTGCGCCATCACTCGAGGGAGGCAATCGTCAGGCCGGTCGCGGCCGCATTGGCACCGGCCAGGCACTCGCCACGATCGCGCGCGACGCCGTCGACCTTTTCGGTCACAACACCGAGCAGCGAATCCGCGAGTGCTCGGCCGCAGACTGCACGTTCGTTTTCTTCGATGAGTCGCGCACCAACAACCGACGCTGGTGCTCGATGCAACGCTGCGGCAACCGGGCAAAGGTGCGAGCCTTCAGGGCGAAAACTGCGGCGCGGTGACGAGCCACATCGCGGGCGCGCCAGCAGGCCGCTCGTCGACGACCTGAACTGCTTGCCAGAACGCGACATAGTTGCTGAAGTCTTTGCCGACCCGCTCGAATGCGGTTCGCGAGTTGTCGTGGCAAACCTCAGGAGTGGTTCGTGAACTCCCGCAGCACCAGAACAGTCGGTTCGCTGTTGGCAGCACGCGCTGCCGCGAGTACTTCGGAGCCGACAGCCTGCCCGGTGACGCTCGCACTCGTGAGGTGGTGAATTGCTCCGCGCAAGCCTTCAAAGGCCGCACACGCGGATGCAGCCTCTGGCGAGTTGAAATCGATACCGACAGTGGCAAGAGCATCGATCACGGCTCCGGCAGCGAGAAAGTCCTCTACCGCGAACCGCCCATCGTCGGTACCCGCCGCAACAACCGCGACGTAGGCGCGATCACCCAGTCGAGCCTGCAGGTCGAGCACCCATGCGGCGGTCTGTGCTGCGTTGCCGACCGTGCCCACCAGGATCGCACCATCGAAGGAGGGCACACTGACCTCGCTGCTTATCGCGTCGCACCACACAAGAACGTGAGCGCCAGCGCCGGTCGCTGCGGCGCCTTTGTGCGCCCAATCAAAGCGCACCTGAAACTTTTCTTGGGTCACGTACCTACGCTAATGGAGGCGAGAGAGCGACACTGTCTTATGCGCATCCTTCTCAAACTTGAACTCGACTGCTCCCCCGAAGCCGCGTGGCGCGCGATACGTAGCCCTGCGGTCATGAACAAGGTGGCGTCGCCGCTGGTCACATTTGTCTCGCTCGAACCGCAAGGGTTTCCTTCGGAGTGGCCGGAGGGAAAGCATCGCGTAGTCGTCTCGGCGTTCGGGCTCGTCGAGATCGGTACCCAGGCGATTGGGGTGAGCTACCCCCGCCGAAGCGACGGGGTTCGGGTGATGCGCGACAGTGGGCCGGCGCTGAGCGGCCAGCTCGCGATAGTCTCACGCTGGCGACACCAGATTGCCATCGCCCCGAGTGAGGGCGGGCGAACGCTTTATCGAGACGAACTGTCGTACAGTGCCGGCCTAGCAACGCCGCTGCTCTGGCCGATGTACTGGCTGTTCTGGCAGTGGCGTGCTTTCGGCTTACGCCGTCTGGCCCCTAGCTTTAGCTAACCGGGCGCACGCGCTCGCGGCGCTTGCCCACCGCTACGAGCGCGACTCCAGAGATGAGTGTGAGCAGCGCGCCGATGATCCATACGTCAGCATCGCTACCCGTGTGAGCGAGGGTGAACAGGTTGCCGAGATCCACGTCGGTGGTGCCCTCAGCGACGGCGAGCGTCGAACCGAGCATGGGAACGCTCGCCACGCTATAGATGGCCATGTCG
>JANONY010000386.1:0-18902 GCA_031421055.1 Actinomycetes bacterium
GGAGGTTGGACTTATCGGCGAGGCTGATGGAGATCAGAAGTACTTGGATGCGGCGAAGCGGTCCGGACGAACCATTGACCAAGTGAAGCTCGACGAGAAAGTGCGCGAAGACCGGCTCCGTGCGCTGCCGCGCGGAGTCACGCGCTGGCGCTGGGCGACGGCGATCAGTCCGGTGGCGCTGCACCGGCACCTCAGCGGGGCGGGGATTGTGCTGCCGCGACTGCGCCGCTAGCGCGGGTTTGCATCCTTACGTTGCGTGCTCGCCCGCTCGCCGGGGCGCAAAAGTGACGCGCGGGCGCACGTGCGGAGGGCGGGAGTCGTGGCATGCGACGCTGTGCGAGTGCAGCGCGACACGCCCGGGTTGCAGCAATGCCCGAAGTGTGGCTAAACTCATCTAGTTCAGTACTCCGCGTGCTTTGTGCGCGCGGATCACTTCCAGGCAGTGCATAGCTCACTGAGGCAACGAGTCTCACACTAGGCCGCGGGAAGCACGACTCGCACCCTCGGGTGCACCAAGCTCAAACCCCTCATGCACACGGCGCTCGCCGCCGTGTGCCGTGCGAAAGTGCGAGGCGCGTGCGAAAGTGTGCGGCGCTGAGGGGCGTGTACCAAACAAGTTGATAGATCAGCAATTGATAGATACATAGCGGTGCGAAAGCAACTGTGCTTGCAAAAGAGCAGTTCTTCAGCGCAACGGGCAAGTTCTCCAACCGCGAGTTCTGCGGGGCAGAGAACCAAGGCCTGTTCTACAAGAGAGAGAGTCAGTCATGGCGGGACAAAAGATCCGCATTCGACTTAAGTCGTACGACCACGAGGTCATCGACTCTTCGGCACGCAAGATCGTCGATACGGTGACCCGCGCGGGTGCAACCGTTGTCGGCCCAGTGCCGCTTCCTACCGAGAAGAACGTGGTCGTCGTTATCCGTTCACCTCATAAGTACAAAGACTCACGCGAGCACTTCGAAAAGCGCACCCACAAACGTCTCATCGACATCATTGACCCGACGCCGAAGGCCGTCGATTCGCTTATGCGCCTCGACCTGCCTGCCGACGTCAACATCGAGATCAAGCTGTAAGGGGGCGACTCATGGCTAGCAACACCAAGACCACCAAGGGCCTCCTCGGCACGAAGCTCGGCATGACCCAGGTATGGGACGAGAACAACAAGCTTGTTCCAGTTACCGTCGTGGAGATCTCGCCGAACGTTGTGACCCAGCTGCGCAGCCAAGAGGTTGACGGCTACAGCGCGGTTCAGATCGCCTATGGCCAGATTGACCCACGCAAGGCCAATAAGCCGGCGACCGGTCACTTCGACAAGGCGGGCGTCACGCCTCGCCGTCACCTGACCGAAGTGCGCACGGCCGACGCCGCGAGTTACACCCTCGGCCAAGAGATTGCTGTTGACATCTTCAGCGCTGGCCAGCTCGTCGACGTTGTCGGCACGAGCAAGGGCAAGGGCTTCGCCGGTGTCATGAAGCGCCACAACTTCAAGGGCGTTTCCTCCAGCCACGGATCACACCGCAACCACCGCAAGCCGGGTTCCATCGGCGCTTCCTCGACGCCAAGCCGCGTTTTCAAGGGAATGCGCATGGCCGGCCGCATGGGTGGCGACCGCGTGACAGTGCTCAACCTCAAGGTGCACGCTGTTGACCTCGAGAAGGGCCTCCTGCTCGTCAAGGGTGCCGTTCCCGGCGCTCGTGGCCGCATCGTTTTCGTCCGCAACGCAGTGAAGGGAGCCTAATTCTCATGGCTACCGCATCCACTCTCGACGTCGTCGACACCTCTGGAAAGAAGACCGGTTCGGTCAATTTGCCAGCGGCGATCTTCGATGTTCAGACCAACGTCCCGCTCATCCACCAGGTTGTCGTGGCCCAGCTCGCAGCAGCGCGCCAGGGTACGCACAAGACCAAGAACCGTGGCGAGGTTTCCGGTGCTGGCCGCAAGCCGTTCAAGCAGAAGGGAACCGGTCGCGCGCGTCAGGGTTCCATTCGCGCTCCTGAGCACCGCGGCGGTGGTGTCGTACACGGCCCAACGCCGCGCGACTACTCGCAGCGCACCCCGAAGAAGATGATCGCCGCTGCACTTCTCGGCGCCATCTCTGACCGCGCACGCGGCGACCGCCTCATCGTTCTCGACTCATTCGGCAAGGGCGACGTTCCTTCGACAAAGGGAGCCGCGCAGCTGCTCTCGAGCGTCAAGGGAAAGCACGTTCTCGTCGTGCTCGAGCGCGATGATGTCATCGCGGCCAAGAGCGTTCGCAACCTGCCAGCAGTACACGTGATCTGGTTCGACCAGCTCAACGCCTACGACGTGCTCGTGAGCGATGACATCGTCTTCACTAAGGGCGCCTTCGACGCCTTTGTTGCGGCGAAGTCAGGAGCTACTTCGGCTGCACAGGCCGACACCGTGAAAGAGGAGGCCGGCGAATGACCGCGACCAACAAGGACCCGCGCGACATCATCATCTCGCCGGTTGTCTCTGAGAAGAGTTACAGCCTCATCGACGATGGAAAGTACACCTTCGTGGTTGACACCCGTGCGAACAAGACCGAGATCAAACTCGCCGTCGAGAAGATCTTCAACGTCAAGGTCGCGTCGGTTAACACGCTGAACCGCCAGGGCAAGACTCGTCGCACCAAGTTCGGCACCGGCAAGCGCAAAGACACCAAGCGCGCCATTGTCACGCTCAAGTCCGGCTCCATCGACATCTTCACGGCTGTCGGCTAGGGCGCAAGGAGAAAATCATGGGAATTCGCAAATACAAGCCAACGACCCCAGGGCGTCGCGGTTCATCCGTCGCCGACTTCGTTGAGATCACCCGTTCGACGCCGGAGAAGTCACTGCTTCGTCCGCTGCCGAAGACGGGTGGCCGCAACAACGCCGGCCGCATCACGACGCGTCACATCGGTGGTGGCCACAAGCGCCAGTACCGCGTGATCGACTTCAAGCGCAGCGACAAAGACGGCGTCAACGCCCGTGTCGCCGAGATTGAGTACGACCCGAACCGCACCGCACGCATCGCGCTGTTGCACTTCGTCGACGGAACCAAGCGCTACATCATCGCGCCGAACAAGCTGAACCAGGGCGACATCATCGAGTCGGGTGCCAACGCTGACATCAAGCCAGGCAACAACCTCCCGCTCAAGAACATCCCGGTCGGTACCGTCATTCACGCGATCGAGCTTCGCCCAGGTGGTGGCGCGAAGATTGCCCGCTCGGCTGGTGCATCCGTTCGCCTTGTCGCCAAGGACGGCCCATACGCGCAGCTTCGACTGCCGTCGGGCGAGATCCGCAACGTCGACGTGCGCAACCGCGCAACGATCGGCGAGGTCGGCAATGCAGAACAGTCGAACATTAACTGGGGTAAGGCTGGCCGCATGCGCTGGAAGGGCGTTCGCCCGACAGTTCGTGGTGTTGCCATGAACCCGGTTGACCACCCACACGGTGGTGGCGAGGGCAAGACGTCCGGTGGACGTCACCCGGTTTCCCCATGGGGACAAAAAGAGGGCCGTACGCGCAAGCGCAACCTTCCGTCCGACAAGCTCATCGTCCGTCGCCGTAACGCCGGCAAGAAGCGTAAGTAGGAGTCACAGAGATGCCACGCAGTCTGAAGAAGGGCCCCTTCGTCGACGACCACCTGCTCCGCAAGGTTGTCACGGCGAATGAAGCGTCCAGCAAGAACGTCATCAAAACCTGGTCGCGCCGTTCCATGATCATTCCGATCATGCTCGGTCACACCATCGCGGTGCACGACGGCCGCAAGCACATCCCGGTATTCATCACCGAATCGATGGTGGGCCACAAGCTCGGCGAGTTCTCGCCCACCCGCACCTTCCGTGGACACGAGAAGGACGACAAGAAAGGACGTCGCCGCTAATGGTTGAATCCATCGCTCGCGTGAAGCACATTCGCGTTACAGCTACCAAGGCCCGTCGCGTCGTCAATCTGATCCGCGGCAAGCAGGCACACGAGGCTCTGGCTATCTTGAAGTTCGCCCCGCAAGCGGCGAGCGAGCCGGTGTACAAGCTGGTCGCCTCGGCGATCGCTAACGCCCGCATCAAGGCCGACGCCTCGAACAGCTTCCTTGACGAGCAAGACCTGTTCGTCTCCGAGGCATTCGTTGACGAGGGAACGACCCTTAAGCGGTTCCAGCCGCGTGCACAGGGCCGCGCTTTCCAGATTCTCAAGCGCACCAGCCACATCACGATCAAGCTGTCGACTCCAGACGAGTTCGCACCGGTCGGCTCGACCGCCGTTGCTAGTAAGACCGTTGCCAAGAAGGCAGGGAAGAAGTAATGGGCCAGAAAGTAAACCCCTTCGGGTTCCGACTCGGAATCACCACTGATCACGTATCCAGATGGTTCTCTGACTCAACCAAGGCCGGACAGCGCTACAGCGACTACGTCGCTGAGGACATCAAGATTCGCAACCTGCTCAAGACGAGCCTTGACCGTGCAGGCGTTGCCCGCATCGAAATCGAGCGCACCCGAGACCGAGTTCGCGTTGACATTCACACCGCTCGTCCTGGCATCGTGATCGGACGCCGTGGAGCAGAGGCCGAGCGCATTCGCTCCGACCTCGAGAAGCTCTCTGGCAAGCAGATTCAGTTGAACATCCTCGAGGTCAAGAACCCAGAGGCTGAGGCTCAGCTCGTCGCTCAGGGCATTGCCGAGCAGCTCAGCGCCCGCGTGGCATTCCGCCGCGCGATGCGCAAGGGTCTGCAGGGGGCGCAGCGTGCGGGAGCAAAGGGTGTTCGCATCCAGGTCTCCGGCCGCCTCGGTGGCGCCGAAATGAGCCGTTCAGAGTTCTACCGTGAGGGTCGCGTTCCACTGCACACTCTGCGCGCCAACATCGACTACGGCTTCTACGAGGCCAAGACGACGTTTGGCCGCATCGGTGTGAAGGTCTGGATCTACAAGGGCGACATCACCTCGAAGGAGCTCGCTCGCGAGCAGGCCACCCAGAAGTCAACACGTCCGGAACGTCGTGACGACCGTCGCGACGGTGGAGCGCCACCGCGCCGCACCGCAGCCCCCAAGGCTGACGCACCGGTAGCAGCAGGAGTTGAGGCATAACAATGTTGATTCCACGCAAGGTTAAGCACCGCAAGCAGCATCACCCCGGTCGTAGCGGTCACGCTACGGGTGGCACCAAGGTGTCATTCGGCGAGTTCGGCATCCAGGCAATCACGCCGGCGTATGTCACCAACCGCCAGATCGAGGCTGCTCGTATCGCGATGACTCGCCACATCAAGCGTGGCGGAAAAGTCTGGATCAATATTTACCCAGACCGCCCGCTCACCAAGAAGCCAGCCGAAACCACATGGGTTCTGGTAAAGGTTCACCAGAGTGGTGGATCGCCAACGTCAAGCCGGGACGCGTTCTCTTCGAGCTCAGTGGTGTCAACGAGACCATCGCTCGCGAGGCACTCACCCGTGCAATTCACAAGCTGCCGCTCAAGGCACGCATCATCAAGCGCGAGGAGGGCGACGCATAATGGCGATCGGATCCAAGGAGCTCGCCCCAGTCGAGCTCGACACTTTTGAAGACGAGCGACTCGTCGACGAGCTGAAGAAGGCAAAGGAAGAGCTGTTCAACCTGCGCTTCCAGGCCGCGACCGGTCAGCTCGAGAGTCACGGCCGCCTGCGCGCCGTCAAGCGCGACATCGCACGCATCTACACGGTGCTGCGCGAGCGCGAGCTCGGTCTTCGAGCGACGCCGGTAGCGGTTGTCGTCGAGAAGCCGGCCAAGAAGACTGCAGCGAAGAAGGCGGATGCGGTCGAGACCGCCGATGCCGCCGCTGAAGACACCACGAAGGAGGCCTGATCATGGCTACAGCAACACCAGCCGCGACCGGCGCCGAGGAGGCACGCGGATACCGCAAGTCGCGTCGTGGCTACGTCACGAGCGACAAGATGGACAAGACGATCGTCGTCGAGGTTGAGGACCGCGTTAAGCACCCTCTCTACGGCAAGGTCATCCGTCGCACCTCGAAGGTCAAGGCGCACGACGAGTCAAACTCGGCGGGCATCGGCGACCTCGTTCTCATCAGCGAGACCCGTCCGCTCAGCGCTACCAAGCGCTGGCGCTTGGTCGAGATTCTAGAGAAGGCGAAGTAGCTCATGCTTCAGCAGGAATCACGACTCAAAGTTGCCGACAACACCGGCGCAAAAGAGCTGCTAACGATTCGCGTTCTCGGTGGCTCCGGCCGTCGTTACGCGGGCCTTGGTGATGTCATCGTCGCCACGGTCAAAGACGCCATCCCCGGCGGGAACGTCAAGAAGGGTGACATCGTCAAGGCGGTCATCGTTCGCGTGCGCAAGCAGACCCGTCGCGCCGACGGTTCGTACATCAAGTTTGACGAGAACGCTGCGGTGATTCTCAAGGCTGATGGTGACCCGCGCGGTACCCGCATCTTCGGACCGGTCGGTCGCGAGCTTCGCGACAAGAAGTTCATGAAGATCATCTCGCTCGCCCCGGAGGTTATTTAGTCATGGCGAATATCAAAAAGGGTGACCTGGTTCAGGTCATCAGCGGACCAACGGAAGCTCGTGGCGGAAGCCGCGGCAAGCAGGGTCGCGTCATCGAGGTTCTCGCTGAGAGAGACCGCGTGATCGTCGAGGGTGTCAACTTTGTCACCAAGCACGTTCGCGTCGGCCAGACTCAGCGCGGCACGAAGACCGGTGGCATCGAGACGCACGAGGCGCCGATTCACGTGTCGAACATCGCACTTGTTGACCCAGAAAGCAAGAAGCCAACTCGCGTTGGGTTCCGCATCGAAACCGTAGAAAAGAACGGCGTCAAGCGCACCGTTCGCGTGCGGTACGCAAAGAAGTCAGGTAAGGACCTCTAATGGCAAGCACCAAGGCTGCTGCGAAGGCTGGCCCTGCATCCACTAACGCAGCCCAGCCCCGCCTCAAGCAGAAGTACCGCGCCGAGATCGCGCCCCAGCTGAAGAAGGACTTTGGCTTCACCAACGTCCATCAGATTCCGGGGATCGTCAAGGTCGTTGTCAACACCGGAGTCGGTGAGGCTGCCCGCGACGGCAAGATCATCGACGGTGCTGTCAAAGACCTCATCGCGATCACTGGCCAGAAGCCGCAGGTAACGCTCGCTCGCAAGTCCATCGCGCAGTTCAAGCTTCGCGAGGGACAGGCCATCGGCGCACACGTGACGCTTCGCGGCGATCGCGCGTGGGAATTTCTTGACCGGCTGGTTACGCTCGCGCTTCCGCGTATCCGTGACTTTCGCGGCCTGAGCCCGAAGCAGTTCGACGGGCACGGCAACTACACCTTCGGCCTCACAGAGCAGTCGATGTTCCACGAGATCGACCAAGACAAGATTGACCGCGTTCGTGGTTTCGACATCACCGTCGTGACCACCGCTCGCACCGATGACGAGGGTCGCGCGTTACTCAAGGCGCTTGGCTTCCCGTTCAAGTCCGACGAGAACCAGAACTAACACACCAGCATCACCGATTCGACTAGGTCTCCATTTGTGTAACGGATGGGCGAAACCGGCCGAGAACAGGAAACAAATCACATGACAATGACAGATCCGGTCGCAGACCTGCTGACCAGACTGCGGAACGCCAACTCGGCGTACCACGAGACGGTGTCGATGCCGAGCTCTAAGCTCAAGTCGCACATCGCGGAAATCCTCAAGGCAGAAGGCTTCATCGCTGACTGGAAAATTGAGGACGCCCGAGTCGGACAGACCCTCTCAATCGACCTCAAATACGGCCCGAACCGGGAGCGCTCCATTGTGGGCATCAAGCGCGTGTCGAAGCCGGGCCTTCGCGTCTACGCGAAGTCGACCGAGATTCCCCATGTGCTTGGCGGGCTCGGCGTCGCCATCCTGTCCACTTCCTCCGGTCTGCTTACCGACCGCCAGGCGACGAAGAAGGGCGTGGGTGGGGAAGTCCTCGCCTACGTGTGGTAACGCGCCATGTCACGAATTGGAAGACTCCCGATCGAGGTGCCGTCTGGCGTCGAGATCACGATTGACGGTTCAGCCGTCAACGTCAAGGGCCCGAAGGGCGAGCTCGCGCTCGTCGTCGCAAGCCCTATTCAGGTCGCGCTTGAAGATGGGCAGCTGGTCGTAACCCGCCCGGACGACGAGCGTGCATCGCGGTCGCTCCACGGCCTCACTCGTACCCTCATCGCCAACCAGATCATCGGCGTCACCCAGGGCTACACCAAGGGCCTCGAGGTCGTTGGTACCGGTTACCGCGTGGCCGCAAAGGGCGAGTCGCTGGAGTTCGCGCTCGGCTACTCGCACTCGATCACGGTTGACCCACCGAAGGGCATCAGCTTCACGGTAGAGGGCAATAACAAGGTGACCGTCATCGGCATCGACAAGCAGGCTGTCGGCGAAGTCGCGGCCAACATTCGTAAGTTGCGCAAGCCAGAGCCCTATAAGGGCAAGGGCGTGCGTTACGCAGGCGAGGTAGTCCGCCGCAAGGCCGGAAAGAGTGGTAAGTAATCATGGGTCTCGGAACTAGAGGCAAGAGCAAGTCGGCAGCCAAGGCTCGCCGTCACACGCGACTGCGCAAGAAGATCGTTGGCACCGAGGCGCGTCCGCGTCTTGTGGTTACCCGCTCGGCCCGTCACATCTTTGTGCAGGTCGTGGATGACGCGAAGGGTCACACCCTGGCATCGGCATCGACCTTTGAGGCAGACCTTCGCACCTTCGACGGAGACAAGACCGCAAAGGCCCGCAAGGTCGGCGAACTGGTTGCGGCTCGCGCCAAGAAGGCCGGCGTTGACGCCGTTGTATTCGACCGTGGTGGTAGCAAGTACGCAGGACGCGTCGCGGCTATTGCCGATGGAGCTCGAGAGGGTGGATTGAACCTGTGAGCACCGAGCCTTCGACTTCGCCCACCGGCGACGAAATTTCTACTAACAAGGAGCAAGACGTGACCGCAGAGGCCGTCGTCGAAACCAGCGGGGAGGCCGCAACGACCGAGGTCGCCGAGGCCCCGGCCGCCGACCTCACGAACGAGCCCCGCGAGGCGCGTCGTGGTGGCCGTGAGCGCAACCCGAACCGTGACCGCGGCAACGCGCGTGACGCCGAAAAGAGCCAGTTCCTCGAGCGCGTCGTCACGATCAACCGCGTGTCGAAGGTGGTCAAGGGTGGTCGTCGCTTCAGCTTCACCGCGCTCGTCATCGTCGGAGACGGCAACGGGCTCGTTGGCGTCGGCTATGGCAAGGCTCGCGAAGTTCCCACCGCCATCTCCAAGGGTGTTGAAGAAGCTAAGAAGAACTTCTTCCGCGTGCCACGCGTTGGCGTCACCATCCCGCACCCCGTGCAAGGCGAGGCCGCAGCCGGCGTTGTGCTGCTGCGTCCGGCATCCGCTGGTACCGGCGTTATCGCCGGTGGCCCGGTGCGTGCCGTGCTCGAGTGTGCGGGCATCCACGATGTTCTGAGCAAGTCGCTCGGCTCGTCGAACACGATCAACATCGTGCATGCGACGGTGGCTGCCCTCAAGCAGCTCGAAGAGCCTCGTGCGGTTGCCGCGCGTCGCGGACTCCCGGTCGAGCACGTCGTTCCGGCCCGACTGCTTCGCGCTGAGGCCGAGGCAGTGGCCGCCGCAACCGCAAAGGCAGGTGTCTGATGGCCGCGCGCCTGAAAATTACCCAGATCAAGTCCAAAATCAGTGAGAAGCAGAACCAACGCGACACCCTGCGCAGCCTTGGGCTGCACCGCATCGGTAACAGCGTAGTTCGCGAAGACAACCCGCAGAACCGTGGATACGTTCGCACTGTCGCTCACCTTGTCAAGGTCGAGGAGATTGACTAATGGCTGAAGAAACGAAGGAGCCGGCCAAGGCCGCAGCTCCGAAGAGTACGACCGCGAAGGCGGCGGCCCCCAAGGCTGCTTCCGCTGCAACCCCGAATGCTGCGGCAAAGCCCGCGGCCGAAAAGGCACCAACTGCTAAGGCTGCAAGCCCGAAGGTTGCAAGCCCGAAGGTTGCAAGCGCCGCAGCACCGAAGGCGGCGGCGAAGCCTGCCGCCGAGAAGGCCCCAGCCGCGTCGAAGCCTGCTGCTAAGGCTGCACCTGCCAAGAAGAAGCCCGCTGCCGACGTTGTGCCGCGCACGCAGGTTCTCAAGGTGCATCACCTTCGTCCGGCCGCCGGCGCGAAGAAAGAGCGCACCCGCGTCGGACGTGGTGAAGGCTCAAAGGGCAAGACCGCCGGTCGTGGCACCAAGGGCACGAAAGCTCGCTACAACATGCGTGTTGGCTTTGAGGGTGGAAACATCAACTTCGTCATGCGGTCACCGAAGCTTCGCGGCTTCAAGAACCCATTCCGCGTCGAGTACCAGGTCGTTAACCTCGAGCGTCTCGCCGAGCTCTACCCGAAGGGTGGAGAGGTGACCATTGGTGACCTCGTCGCTAAGGGTGCTGTGCGCAAGAACGAAAAGGTCAAGGTTCTCGGCTCGGGTGACATTGCAGTTAAGCTGAATGTTGCGGTTGACAAGGTCTCGAGCTCGGCTGAGCAGAAGATCGTGGCAGCTGGCGGCTCAGTCAAGTAACGTGACGACGGTCGCCTAGGTGACCGCTCGTTTTTGGGGTGGGGCTCGACGAGGCCCCACTCCTGTACCGCACCACAACAACTGGAGGACTTGTGTTCAGAGCCGTCGCGCGAATTTTCCGCACGCCTGACTTGCGTCGCAAGATCGGATTCACGCTTCTCATCGTCGCGCTGTTCCGTCTCGGCTCCTTCATCCCTGCACCGTTCGTCAACTTCGCTAACGTGCAAGAGTGCCTCCGCCCCGTTGAGGGCGATGCGGGCAGCGCGACCGGGCTGTACGAATTGGTCAACTTGTTCAGCGGCGGCGCTCTGCTGCAACTGTCAGTCTTCGCGCTCGGCATCATGCCGTACATCACCTCGTCGATCATCGTGCAGTTGCTGCGCGTTGTGATTCCTCACTTCGAAACCCTGTACAAAGAGGGCCAGTCTGGCCAAGCAAAGCTGACCCAGTACACGCGCTACTTGACCATCGCGCTCGGTGTTTTGCAGTCGACGACACTCATCACGGTTGCGCGTAGCGGGCAGCTCTTCGCCTCGAACTCTTCGGAAGCGTGCAACAGCCTCATCACCAATGAGTCGTGGTACGCGATCCTTCTCATGGTGATCACCATGACCGCAGGCACGGGCCTGATCATGTGGATGGGCGAGCTCATTACCGAGCGTGGCATCGGCAACGGCATGTCCCTCCTCATCTTCACCTCGATTGCCGCGCTGTTCCCCTCGTCGCTGTTGGGCATCCAGACCCAGAACGGCACGCAGATCCTCATCCTCGTGATTGCGGTTGGAATCGTCATCATGGCTGCCGTGGTCTTCGTCGAGCAGTCGCAGCGGCGCATCCCGGTGCAATACGCCAAGCGCATGGTTGGCCGACGCACCTACGGTGGCAACAACACGTACATTCCGATCAAGGTCAATATGGCTGGTGTCGTGCCCGTCATCTTTGCTTCGTCGCTGCTGTATCTGCCCGCGCTTATTGCGCAGTTCAACCTGCCGACAGACGGTAGCGCTCCTGCTGCATGGGTGGTCTGGATTCAGACCAACCTCACTTCAGGCGACAACGGGCTCTACATGGCCGTGTACTTCCTACTCATCGTCGGCTTCACGTACTTCTACGTCGCGATCACCTTCAACCCAGAAGAGGTCGCTGACAACATGAAGAAGTACGGCGGATTTATCCCAGGTATTCGCGCGGGCCGCCCGACGGCCGAGTACCTTGACTACGTTCTGACGCGCGTCACGCTGCCCGGTTCGCTGTACTTGGGCTTCATCGCGCTGATCCCGCTGTTCGCACTCTCGCTCATCAACGCCAACCAGAACTTCCCGTTCGGCGGCGCGAGCATCCTCATCATCGTTGGTGTGGGCCTTGAGACGGTCAAGCAGATCGACTCGCAGTTGCAGCAACGGCACTATGAGGGCTTGCTCCGTTGACGCGCCTCCTTATCGTCGGCCCTCCCGGCGCTGGTAAGGGAACCCAGTCTGCTCGGCTGACTGAACGGTTTAGCATCCCGGCGATCGCGACCGGCGATATCTTTCGCGCAAACATCAAGAACAAGACACCGCTCGGCATCGAGATCAAGGCGGTTGTAGACGCGGGTGACTACGTTCCCGACTCGTTGACGAACGCACTTATTACGCATCGGCTGGAAGAGCCGGATGCCCTCGACGGTTTTCTGCTCGACGGATACCCGCGAACGCTCGATCAGATCGCTTTCCTTGACGAGTTGCTCGCCAACCGTCACCAAGAACTCGACGCCGTCATTCAGTTGGTCGCTGATAAAGAAGAAGTTGTCAAACGCCTGCGCCTCCGGGCAATCGAACAGGGTCGCACCGACGACACGGAACAAGCGATTCGCCACCGGCAAGATGTCTACGCCCGAGAGACCGCTCCGCTGATCCCGGTGTTCCGTGATCGTGGCCTGCTGATCGAGGTCGACGGCCTCGGCGAAATTGACGACATCAGCACTCGCATCTTTGAGTCTCTCGCGCAACGAGGCATCGGATCCCTCGAGCCCGACGCAGCGCAACCGTTCAACTAGCGTGTGAGCGGCATCTACAAGTCCGCAGAGCACGTGCGCGCGATGGTAGCGCCAGGACTCGTGACCGCCGCATCGCTCGCTGCGGTGCGCGCCGCGATCCGCCCAGGTGTTTCTACGCTCGAGCTTGACGCAATTGCAGAGCGGACGATCCGCGCAGCCGGCGCCGTACCGAACTTCATGAAGGAACCCGGTTACAACCACACGCTCTGCGTATCGGTCAATGACGCCGTCGTGCATGGGGTGCCGAGCGACCGCACGCTGGAGCCGGGTGACATCGTCTCCGTCGACAGTGGAGCAGAGCTCGGAGGGTGGAATGGCGACGCAGCCTTCACCGTCGTCGTGCCAGACTCGACGCGCCCTGAGCTCGTCGAGCGCAGGCAGTCACTGGCCGACGCCGCAGAGGCCGGACTGTGGGCAGGCATCGCCGCGCTGGCCAAGGTGCGCGAGCTCAACGCGATCGGCGGCGCGATCGAGGACGCGATCCACGCGCGTGGCAGCTTCGGGATTCTCGAGGACTACGCCGGCCACGGCATTGGTCGCTCGATGCACGAGGAGCCACCGGTATTCAACTACCGTGTGCGTGGCCGCGGGCCGCGGGTGAGACCGGGGCTGGTCGTCGCGATCGAGCCGATGGTGACGGCGGGCACCATCGAGACGCACACACTCGACGACGGGTGGACGGTTGTGACGGACGACGGTGGCGACGCGGCGCACTGGGAACACACGGTCGCCGTGCACTCTGGAGGCATCTGGGTGCTCACTGCGCGCGATGGCGGAGCGGCAGGGCTCGCCGAGTACGGCATCCTACCCGTGGCGCCCGAATGAGCATTGGCGAAACGCCTGCAAATAACGTAAGCTCGATCTTTGGTGTTTGCGGCCGGCTTTTGCCGTGCCTGCGTGCCCTGTGCTTATGGAACTGCGTGCCTCCGGGCAGCCAGCACCCAGAAGCCAGCAACCGAACATCACAATCCGCACGACCAGCAACCCACTATTAGCGACGAAGAGGCTATGGCCAAAAAAGACGGTGTCATCGAGATCGAGGGCGCAGTAGTCGAAGCTCTACCCAACGCAATGTTTCGCGTTGAGTTGACCAACGGCCACCGAGTACTTGCCCACATCTCAGGCAAGATGCGTCAGCACTACATCCGAATCCTCCCAGAGGACCGCGTGATCGTAGAGCTGAGCCCGTACGACCTGACCCGTGGCCGGATCGTCTATCGCTACAAGTAGGGCGCTGGAAAGTAACGGCTCGGCCTCACGGTCGGGTACGAAGACAGCGAAAGAGAAACACCATGAAGGTAAACCCAAGCGTCAAGCCAATCTGTGATCACTGCCGCGTTATCCGTCGAAACGGAAACGTCATGGTGATCTGCAAGTCAAACCCGCGTCACAAACAACGTCAGGGCTAGGTCTCGACAAGCTCGACCACCGAAGACTTACAACTAAATAGAAGAAGAACGAAACTAAGAACTGGCCCCTAGGGCTGGGGACACCTAGGGTTGGAGGCCCTGGCACCGGTTTCGTCCACACCTCCACACACTCACAGGAGAAGCCACCATGGCACGTCTAGCAGGCGTCGACATCCCGCGCGATAAGCGCGTAGAGGTCGCACTGACTTACATCTACGGTGTTGGCCGTACGAGGGCGCTCAAGACCCTCGCCGACACCGCAATCAGCGGCGAGATTCGGGTCAAGGATCTCACCGATGACCAGCTCATCGCCCTGCGCGACTACATCGAGCTGAACTTCAAGGTAGAAGGAGACCTCCGTCGCGAGGTTGCCGCCGACATTCGCCGCAAGGTCGAAATCGGAAGCTACCAAGGCATTCGCCATCGTCGCGGTCTGCCGGTTCACGGGCAGCGCACCAAAACCAACGCTCGTACCCGTAAGGGACCGAAGCGCACCGTTGCAGGCAAGAAGAAGGCAGGGCGCAAGTAATGGCCGCACCGAAGGCCGCTGCGCGCAAGCCGCGCCGCAAAGAAAAGAAGAACGTCGCTGTGGGCCAGGCTCACATCAAGTCAACGTTCAACAACACCATCGTCACGATCACGGACCCGACCGGGGCCGTTATCAGCTGGGCGTCATCCGGAACCGTTGGCTTCAAGGGCTCGCGCAAGTCGACGCCATACGCAGCCCAGCTTTCCGCCGAGTCGGCCGCCCGCCAGGCCCAGGAGCACGGTATGAAGAAGGTAGACGTGTTCGTCAAGGGACCAGGCTCTGGTCGCGAGACCGCGATCCGCTCGCTTCAGGCCGCGGGCCTCGAGGTCGGCTCGATCAACGACGTCACGCCGCAGGCTCACAATGGGTGCCGCCCGCCGAAGCGCAGGCGTGTTTGACGCATAGCGTCAACCGTGTGCGGGCGCGGCGCGAGAGCGCAGCGCAGACCGCCACAGCGGTCGTGAGGTTGAGCTAGCCGGCTCTGGTCGCAAGACCGCCGCCGGAGGCAGCAACTCAAGCCGCTGAACTTCTATAACTAAACAAGCAACAACGACGGGCCAGCCACCCGCCGCATCTCAGGTGTCATATAGCGGACACCTCGCCGAAAGGAATACCCGTGCTCATCGCACAGCGCCCAACTCTTGCCGAAGAGAACATTTCAGAATTCCGTAGCCGTTTCGTCATTGAGCCGCTGGAGCCAGGTTTTGGCTACACGCTCGGAAACTCGCTTCGCCGTACCCTGCTGTCGTCCATTCCGGGCGCGGCTGTTACCAGCATCCGTATCGACGGGGTGCTGCACGAGTTCAGCACCGTCCCTGGGGTGAAGGAAGACGTCACCGAGGTCATCCTCAACATCAAGGGACTCGTTGTCTCGAGCGAGCACGACGAGCCGATCACCGCCTACTTGCGCAAGCAGGGTGCGGGCCAGGTCACGGCTGCCGACATCTCGGTTCCGGCCGGTGTCGAGATTCACAACCCAGAGCTCGTGATCGCGACACTTAACGACAAGGCCAAGTTCGAGCTCGAACTGACCATCGAGCGCGGCCGCGGCTACGTCTCGGCCACCCAGAACCGCAGCGAGTTCAGCGAAGCCGGCCAGGTTCCGATCGACTCGATTTACTCGCCAGTACTTAAGGTCACCTACCGCGTCGAGGCAACTCGCGCCGGTGAGCGCACCGACTTTGACCGGCTCGTGGTTGACGTCGAGACGAAGTCGGCGATCACGCCGCGCGACGCTATCGCGTCCGCTGGCCGCACGCTCACCGAGTTGTTCGGTCTCGCACGTGAGCTCAACACGGCGGCCGAGGGCATCGAGATCGGCCCAGCGCCGGTTGACGCGGTGCTCTCGAGCGAGCTGAGCATGCCGATCGAAGACCTCGACCTTAGCGTGCGTAGCTACAACTGCCTCAAGCGCGAGGGCATCAACAACGTGAGTGAACTCGTCGCCCTGTCGGAGACGCAACTCATGAACATTCGCAACTTCGGCCAGAAGTCGGTTGACGAGGTTCGCGACAAGCTCATCGAGATGGGCCTCTCGCTCAAGGACTCGGTTCCCGGCTTCGACGGTGCCCACTTCTACGGTGGCTACGACGACGACACCAACGCTTAGTCACTGACCTGAACTCGACGAAAGAAACCACAAAATGCCTACACCCACCAAGGGACCCCGCCTCGGCGGCGGACCGGCGCATGAGCGCCTCATGCTCGCGAACCTCGCAGCTGCCCTATTCACGCACAAGAGCATCAAGACGACCGAGACGAAGGCCAAGCGCCTCCGCCCCGTCGCCGAGCGCCTTGTGACCTTCGCAAAGAAGGGCGACCTGCACAACCGCCGCCGTGCGCTGGCGATCATCGGTGACAAGAGCGTCATCCACGAGCTCTTTACCGAGATCGCTCCGCTCGTCGCCGACCGTGAAGGTGGCTACACGCGCATCACCAAACTCGGTTTCCGCAAGGGCGACAACGCCTCGATGGTTCAGATTGAGCTGGTGCTTGAGCCGCTCAACGCGAAGCCGAAGTCGGCTGCATCTAAGACTGGCACTGCGAAGGATGCGGTCAAGGCCGCTCCGGTCAAGGCTGCGGTAGCCGAATCCGACGTTGATACCGAAGACGAGGTGACTCCGGAGTCCGACGAGGACGCGGTCGAAGAGACCAACGAGGCAGTCATTGCAGCAAAGACGGTCGCGGCTGAGGCAGCGGACGATGAGGCCGTCGAGGCGAGCGCTGGCGACGATCCAGACGGTGACCTCGAGAAGTAGTTAGATCGTGCGACGGCCCTGTTCCTCGGTGGAGCAGGGCCGTTTCGTTTAAGCGGGTCGCGCGGATAGGCCGCTCACGCTCACGCCCACGTTTGCGCCCTTGCGGTGCGTGTGCGCCCGTGCGCCCGTGCGCAGAAGCCCCGAACGGGCGGAGACAGGCCTCGGTGACCGCCGCGCCTCGGTGAACGCCGTGCATCGGTGGCCACCCACCGGCGCTGCCACCACGCTCATCAGGCGCTCAAGCCGGGCGCGGAGTCAGGCCGTAGTCGTTGTTGCTCAGTAGGGGTGGCAACTCGGCGAGACGCTGAATCGCGTTACGAATCGCGTCAGCGTAGATATTTCCGCCGATTGGCCCGCCCGCGTGAATCTTGTCTCGCGCGAGCACGTCGAGTCGCGGTTGAATCGCCGCGTACCAGTTTGCCAGCTCGACGTTGCGATGCTCTTGCGCGTAGCGCGCGAGCAATTCGTTCACCCCTGGGATCCAGCCGCGGGGTGCCTGGGCGTTGATCAGCACAATTTCGGTGCGCGCCCCGACCAGCGCCTCAACGGCATCGAGGCTTTGCTCGTCTACCGGACCGTTGGTGCCAAGACCAAGCAACAGAATCGGCCGAAGCTGACCGGCATCGATGAGCCCCTGCACGATCGCCGGCGCATCGCCCATGCCTCGCGAGACCGCGGCGTCAATGGCAATGCCGGGAAATGCCACGAGAACTTCGTCGGCTGCCGCCAGCATCACCGAGTCGCCGATCGCGTAAATCTGGTCTCCGCCGGGCAGCGCGATTGGCCCGGCGTCTGCCTCAGGGGCCACAAGCAGAGGCTGCTGTTCGATTGCGGCTTGTCCGGCCTCGATGCGCTCCTGCGCAAGACCAACGGATGGTGCCGTCACGATAGCCACGCTCGTCGCCGCAATCAATCCGGCAATCGCGACACTCGCCAACGTTGCGCCAATGAACCGCGGCGCGCCAGAGCGCCACGCGGCCCCGGGCGCGCGGAGCGCGCCGCGGAGCGCGCCGCGGAAGCCAAGCCGGCGGATCGGTAGTTCGACGAACCGGTAGCTGAGTGTTGCCGCGGTCACCGTGACGACGAGCGCGATGCTGGCGATCACCCACGTGTTGGCCTCTGGCAGGGCTGCGGTCGCGAGCACGAAGACCGGCCAGTGCCATAGGTACAGCCCGTACGAGCGCTCTCCGATGACTCGCAGAGGGAGCACGTCGAGCGCGCGACCGAGAAATGATCCTGGCACGACAGCACCGGCGATCGCGAGTGCGGTGAGCACAGCGACGAGAACGAGCCCGCCGCGAAAGACGAGTTCGGAATCTTCTGCGAGCCACCACGACACAAAGAGCAGAGAGGCCGTGGCTAGGGCACCGAACACGGAGAGCACTAGTGGAGTGCCTCGGCGCCACTCGAGGTACCGGGGGGAGTTGTTGATCATGAGCAGAGCGAGCCCGGCGCCGATCGCCAGACCGAAACTGTGGGTGTCGGTGCCGTAGTACAGGCGGGTCGGCGGCGCGCCGGCAGAGAGCAGCGCGACCATTGCGGCGATAGAACCGAGAGCGAGCATCGCCACGATCGCTAACTGAATTCCCCGACGCCGCACGAGCACGAGTAGCAGGATCGCCACCGGCCACACGAGGTAGAACTGCTCTTCGACCGCGAGCGACCACAGGTTGCGAAACAGTTCGGGGGTTGTGTCGTCAAAATAGCTTGCATTGCTGGCGATGCCGATCCAGTTGTAACTGAACGTTGCGGCGCCGAGCACTTGGGTGCCAATGCGTACGAGCACGTCGCCGCCGATGACGAGCGCCGCTGTACTCGAGGCAAGCACGACGAGCGCGAGCGCAGGCAGCAGTCGTCGTGCTCGGCGCAGCCAGAACGTGCGCAGAATAATGCGGCCGGTCTCTGCCCGCTCGCGGAGCAGCAGGGTGGTGATCAGGAATCCGCTGATGACAAAGAAGACATCGACGCCGATGTAGCCGCCGGGCAGCAGCCCTGGCACAAAGTGGAAAGCAATGACGGTGGTGACAGCGATCGCGCGCAGCCCATCAAGCCCGCGCAGTCGTGCCATAGGCGAGCTGTTGGGCGTCGACGTCGAGACCATCACTTTTCAGCTTAGACTCCCTCAAGTGACCGACACG
>JANONY010000387.1:0-1945 GCA_031421055.1 Actinomycetes bacterium
GCACCGACGATGGCGACCGGGAGGCACGGCACGTCGCTCGAGATGGCGAGGGCGGCGGCGCCCGGTTTGAACACGCCGAGCTCGCCCGTCGCAGAGCGGCCGCCCTCCGGGAAGATGAGCAGCGGAACGCCGCGTTCCAGCAAACCCTTCGACAGGCCGGGGCTCTTGCGTGTGCCTCCACGGTCGACCGGGTACGCATTGAAGAACAGCGCCGTTAGCCACTTGCGCCACTTCACGTCGAAGAAGTAGTCGGCTGCAGCGCCTGCCGCGAGAAAACGCGCGCTGCCCCACGGCATCGACCCCATCACGAGCGGGGCGTCGAGGTGACTCGAATGGTTCGCGACAACCACGAACGCCTCCGGAAGATCACGCAGCTTCTTGCGACCGTGAATCTGCACCCGAGTCAGCGTCCAGACCAACGGCTTGAGCATCATGCGCTGTGCGACGAACCGCATGCTGACAAAAAGGGGCGAGGTAAACCGGTCGTTGGCCACTACTGCGCTCCCACCGTTTCTCGCTGCGCCTCGGACCTCGTCGATGAGATCTTGCGGGCGATCCACCGCGTCGCTCCCTGCGGGAGGCGGCGAACGATCCAGATGATGACTTTATACCTGGCACTGGGAATGCTCACCACGACTCCGCGCTCTGCGTCGCGAACCGCGCGCTTCACGAGCGATGCCGCGTCGAGCCACAGAGCGTCGGGAATAGCCGACTTGTGCACTCCCCCGCGGTCGTGAAACTCGGTGTGCACCCAGCCAGGAGCGAGAAGGGTCACGGTGACACCGGTGCCGCGCAGCTCGCTTGATAGCGCCTCGGAGTACGACATGACCCACGCCTTGATGGCCGAATATGCGCCGGTCGGTATGTATCCGGATGTGCTGCCAACGTTGATGATCGTGCCGCGACCGCGCACCGCCATCGCCCTCGCGGCAGCGCCCCCAAGCACGAGCACCGCGCGCAGCATGACGTCGAGACCGGCGTCGAGGCTCGCGAGATCCTTCGAAAGAAGTGAGACGCGCAGGCTGAAACCCGCATTGTTCACGAGCAGATCGATCGGTTGCTTTTGGTCTTCGATGCGCTTGGCGATTCGCGCAACGTCGGTGCGATTCGCCAGATCGGCGACAATTGTCTCGACCTTCGTCGGCCTGAGTTGTGCCGCCATCGCCTCAAGTCGCGTGGCGTCTCTCGCGACGAGAACGAGGTCGTAGCCGCGTGCCGCATAGGCCCTAGCGAACTCGGCGCCGATGCCGGCTGTGCCACCGGTGATGAGAGCCGTCGCCATGACTCTCACATTACGCTACGGGGAGCGTAGCGATACTGCGTAGACTCGTGAACGACGATTGGCCCTTCCCCGAGAGGTATGCAGATGCCGGAATACAGTGCTCCAGCCGCAGATAGTGCGCGTGGGCCTGCCCCCGACTTCGATGTACGAGACTACGCCAGAACGGCTGTAGGAAATCTGCGCGAAGGCCTCAATCTCGACGCCTTTTTGGGTGCCCGGCTTGGTGTTGAGACACTGCGAACGCTCTCGTTTCTGCAAGCGATTGAACGGTCGACGATGCAACATCTGCGCAACGTGCTCGTGACTCCGACGCACAAGGACGCGCGCATCACGGCTTTTCTCACCACGTGGGCGTTCGAGAAGTACTGGGTTGCCGACGCGCTTGCAGCGGTGCTGAGCGCTCATGAAGCCGTGCCTGTTTCGCGGAGGGCTCGCGCTATCTCCCGGTTTTTTCGCGAGATTGCAGAACGTTTCAGTCCGATTCGTGAGTCGCTCGTCGCGAACCAGATTGGCGTTGACATGCTCGCCGTGCACATGTCGATCGGGGCGATCGACGGATGGCTCACTCAGGCCGCCTACCGCCGCATCGCGGAGCTGGAACCCCACGAAGAGCTTTCCGCAACGATCGAACTGATCCTGAGCATTAAGGCAAGACACCTGACC
>JANONY010000388.1:0-3025 GCA_031421055.1 Actinomycetes bacterium
AAGCGCGGCTCGTGTTTCTGCTTCCGCCTAGCTGGGACGAGCTTGTTCGTCGCCTCATCGGTCGAGGAACCGAGGCACCGGCAGACCAGCAGCGGCGTCTCGAGACCGCTCGCGTCGAGTTGGCAGCGCAAGACGAGTTCGATTTCAAGGTGGTCAACCACGAGGTCAGCCGCGCCGCGCGGGAAGTCGTAGAATTGATGGCAGTGACTGCGCTGAAATAGGCCTGCGCCTTGGGGCTACGACCCGTCAGCAGATGTCACGCGAACTTATCGCCAATTGAAGGAGCCCCACCATGGTTGATCGCCACAGCGGAATTATTGACCCGCCCATCGACGAACTTCTCTCGAAGGTCGACTCCAAGTACCAGCTCGTGATCTTCGCCTCCAAGCGTGCGCGCCAGATCAACGACTACTATGCCGACCTGCACGAGGGTTCGCTGTTCGACAACGTCGGGCCGCTCGTTGACTCGACCATCGACGACAAGCCGCTCTCGGTTGCGCTCAAAGAGATCAACGAAGACAAACTCGTTCTCAAGCGACTCAGTGAAGATTAAGAACGACAGCCGCTAGGCAGCGTTTAGCAACATCATGAACATCGTTGTCGGTGTTACGGGTGGCATCGCCGCCTATAAGGCCGTCAACGTCATCCGCGCTTTCGTTCTGGCCGGACACGATGTGCACGTCATTCCGACGGATGCCGCACTGCGCTTCGTTGGCCGCCCGACTCTCGAGGCGATCAGCCGCAATCCCGTGCACTCCGACCTCTACGAGGGCGTTGCAGAAGTTCGCCATGTCGCGATGGGGCAGGCGGCAGACCTGATAGTTGTCGCACCAGCGACCGCGAACACCATCGCCAAGCTCGCCAGTGGCCTCGCTGATGATCTGCTCACCAACTCGATTCTTGCCTCAACGGCTCCGCTGGTTATTGCACCCGCAATGCATAGCGAGATGTGGCAGCACCCGGCGACGGCTGCCAATATCGCGCTTTTGCGTGAGCGGGGCGCCACCATCGTCGGCCCTGGCGTCGGTCAGCTCACCGGAGCCGATTCCGGTCTAGGCCGCATGTCAGAGCCCGACGAGATTGTGGCGGCGGCTCTCGCGGCGGTTGGCGCGCGCGATCTCGACGGTAAGCGCATCCTGATTACCGCAGGGGGCACGCGCGAAGCACTCGACCCGGTGCGCTTCATCGGCAATCGTTCGAGCGGCAAGCAGGGGGTTGCCCTCGCAACAGCCGCCGCCGCTCGCGGAGCGACTGTCACGCTGATCGCCGCAAATCTCGAGGTCGACACCCCCTCGTCGGTCGTTGTCGAGCGCGTCGTCTCGACGCTGGACTTGCAGACGGCAGTGATGGCGGCGGCGAAGGAAGCCGACGTCGTGATCATGGCTGCCGCCGTGGCTGACTACCGACCGGAAGCGGTCGCCGAGCACAAGATCAAGAAAGAGTCGCAGGGCGATTCATTGCAGCTGACGCTGGTACCGAACCCAGACATCGTGCGTGCTCTCACCGCTTCGCGTACACATGGGCAAGTCATCATCGGATTCGCCGCCGAAACCGAAACAGATCGGACGAAGCTTCTCGAGCTTGGCGCAGCGAAGGCCGCACGCAAAGGCGTCGACTATCTCGTCGTCAACAGGGTTGGTTGGACCTCGGGTTTTGGCACTGAGAGCAACGAGGTCATCGTGCTATCCGGGGCCGGCGATATAGTGAGCGAGGCCAGCGGAACCAAAGCATTGGTCGCCAACCACGTGCTCGACCTTCTGGTCTAGCTCCGCCTGTTCGGCCCGCTCGCCCCGACCCTTGAGGCTTTTCATGTCACACACCCTGCGCCTGTTCACCTCAGAATCTGTCACCGAAGGTCACCCAGACAAGATCTGTGACCAGATCTCTGACAGCATTCTTGACGCCCTGCTCACCGTCGACCCCCATGCACGCGTCGCGGTCGAAACTCTGGTGACCACTGGCTTGGTGCACGTGGCCGGCGAAGTGACGACAAACGGCTACGTCGACATTCCCGGCATCGTTCGCAAGCGCATTACCGACATCGGATACGACTCGAGCGACGTGTGGTTTGACGGGCGCTCGTGCGGTGTTTCCATCTCGATCGGTGGCCAGTCTCCTGACATTGCGGTTGGAGTCAACCGCTCGCTGGAAGAACGCGAGGGCACCAACGCCGATGGTGATGACTCACAGGGCGCGGGCGACCAAGGCATCATGTTCGGCTACGCCACCACCGAGACGGCACAGTTCATGCCGCTTCCCATCTGGTTGGCACATCGCCTCGCTGAGCGACTTGCGGCGGTGCGCAAAGAGGGAATCGTTGACTACCTTCGCCCAGACGGCAAGACCCAGGTGACCATCGGATACGACGGCGTCATCCCGCGCTCGGTCGACTCCGTTGTGGTCTCGACACAGCATTCGCCCTCAATCTCGACCGCGGAGTTGCAGGTGGCGATCAAAGAGTTGGTGATCGACCCGGTCTTGGCTACGGTCGATCTCGATGTGTCAGCGATCAAGCGCTACATCAACCCAACCGGCGTGTTCCACATTGGCGGGCCACAGGGTGACGCTGGACTCACGGGCCGCAAGATCATCGTCGACACCTACGGCGGCGCATCCCGCCACGGCGGAGGCGCGTTCAGCGGAAAAGACCCGTCCAAGGTCGACCGTTCCGCCGCCTACGCGATGCGCTGGGTCGCCAAGAATGCCGTCGCCGCAGGGCTCGCCGACCGCTTAGAAGTGCAAGTGGCGTATGCGATCGGTAAGGCTTCGCCGGTCGGCCTCTACGTTGAAACCTTCGGCAGTGCGCACGTGCCCGACGACGTGATTATCGATGCGATCAACGCGACCTTCGACCTGCGCCCGGCTTCGATCATTAGGGAACTCGATCTGCTGCGCCCGATTTATGCAGAGACGGCGACCTACGGCCACTTTGGCCGAGAGCTGCCCAACTTCACGTGGGAGAAGCTCGACCGCGTCGACGCGCTGCGCGCCGCCGCTCGGCTGTAGAAATGGCCGCACTCGTCGC
>JANONY010000389.1:0-15039 GCA_031421055.1 Actinomycetes bacterium
TGTATGCCTTCGACGATAAGCAGCTGACGATTTGGCAGTGCCGGTACCACTACTAAATCAGGTCTCGACAAGTTCGACCACTGGGGGTGCGGAGGTGCCCTCGGTCGAGGGCTCGGGGCGCGGGCGCGGGCGCAGGGCAGTTGGCGTCCTCCATGCGGCCGGGACGGCCGCATGCGCTGGCGTCGCGGCGCAGGCCAGAAATGGCCTTCGCTCTTAGCTCCAGCGCGCCCGCAAATACTGCTTCGGCCAATACTCCAACTCAACGCCCAGTTCGTGCGCCGCGCGCAGCGCAAAGTGCGGGTCGCGCAGCATCTCGCGGCCCAGCATGACGGCGTCCGCGCGGCCGGAAGTGACGATGTCGGAGGCCTGCTGCGCTTCCGTGATGCGGCCGACGGCGCTCACAGGCACATCCGCGTTGTCGTGCACAAAGGTCGCTAGGTGCACCTGGTAGCCAGGCCCTGATGGGATGGTTACCCCGGTGATGTTGCCGCCGCTCGAAATGTCAAAGAAGTCGGCCCCAGCCTCGTGGGCCCATCCGGCCACGGTCGCGGTCTGTTCTTGGTCCCAACCACCCTCTGCGTAGTCGGTGGCGCTGAAGCGAATGAACAACGGCGCCTCGGCCGAGAGCGCGCGAAGTGCCGCGACGATACGCAGCAACAGACGGGCGCGGTTCTCGAGCGAGCCGCCGTACTCGTCGTCGCGCTTATTCGACAGCGGAGAGAGAAACTGGTGCACGAGGTAGCCGTGCGCGGCGTGCACTTCGAGCACGTCGAATCCGGCGTCGAGTGCCCGGCGCCCGGCCGCTTCGAAATCTGCAACGACCTTGTCGAGGCCTTCGGCATCCAGAGCGAGGGGAGAGTCAAGGTCAGCAAACGGCAGATCGGATGCCGACACCGTCTGCCAGCCGCCCTCGGCCAATGGAAGAGTGCCGGTCAACGGCGTGCTCCACTCGGAGTAGATAGATGCTTTCCGGCCGGCGTGCGCGAGCTGGATGCCAGCGGCCGCACCCTGCGAGTGGATGAAGCTCACGACGCGCGCCCACGCCGAAGCCTGCTCGGCGTTCCAGATGCCGGTGTCTTCGTCGCTGATGCGCGCCTCGGGCGAGACCCCGGTCGCTTCGGCCATCACCAAGCCGGCGCCGCCGCGGGCCATGCCGCCCAGGTGCACGAGATGCCAGTCGCCAACCACGCCGTTCTTCGCGCTGATCGAGTACTGGCACATCGCCGAGACCCAGATGCGGTTGCGAAAGGTGATCGATCGAATGGTGAGCGGGTCGAAGAGTTGGGGCACGGTAATCCTTAGGTTGCGAGCACGAGCAGAAGGGCCTCGACACCGGTGTAGCGGTGCACCGTCACTCCGAGCGCCGCGGCGCCGTCGGTATCGACCTGCTTGTTGTTGAACACCAATTCGGTCAACTCGATTCCCAACGGGCTCGCGACCACCCGGTTTTCTATGCGCACGCTCACCTTCCCAAACTATCGTGAGGGTATGGAGCCCTGGACCCCGGCCGACGCCGCGCGGCACATCGCCGTGCCGGCCGAGACCGACGACAAGTACTCGCGGGGCGTGCTCGGGGTCATCACCGGCAGCGATGAGTACCCCGGCGCAGCCGTGATCGGCGTCGAGGCGGCGGCGCGAACCGGCCTCGGCATGGTGCGCTACATCGGCGTACCTCGGGCCGCCGATCTCGTGCTCGCGAGGCGCCCAGAGGCCGTGCTCGGTATGGGCCGCGTGCACGCTTGGCTGATCGGATCTGGCGCACCCACCGAGGGCTACCAGAGCGACGACGCAGACGCCGCAATCGCGCAGGGCGTGCCGGTCGTGCTTGACGCCGGAGCGCTAGAGCTGATCGCACGCCGCACCGGTCCCGTCGTCATCACGCCGCACTGTGGCGAGCTAGCCCGACTGCTCGGTGCGCACTCGGATGAGGTCGCCGCTGCGCCCGCAGTGTGGGCGCGGCGCGCTGCCGACGAGCTCGACGTGACCGTGTTGCTCAAGGGTCACTCGACGTACGCTGCTGGGCCAGGCATCATGCTGGTTGCCCGCTCAGCCCCGAGCTGGCTCGCGACGGCTGGTGCCGGCGACGCCCTTGCCGGAATCCTTGGCGCCCTCGTGGCGACGCACGCGAGTGAAATTGCCGAAGACGATCGGATGTTGGCGCGCCTTGCCGCGACGGCATCCGTCGTGCATGGCTTGGCGGCCGGGCGCGCGAGCGCGGGTGGCCCGCTCACCATCGTGGATGTCGCAGCGGCAGTCAGCCCCACCATCGCCGAGCTGCTCGCTCACCGCTAGTCATGAGTGCAAAGGTCGCGGTCCGCGCACTGGTGAGCGCACCGAACGGCAACGAATCGTTGCCCCGGTAGTCTTGTCGGGTGGCAGACGCAAACCGGGCACTCGATCGCGTGCTCGGCTCTCTGGTCAGCGTGTTGCGGCATCCGCTCGCCGCGTGCACAGCGTTTCTGTTGGTGCACCTCTGGCTTGGCAACCTCAACCTGCACAGTTCGCAGGGCCCCATGACCGATGTCACCTACGTCTACAAATTCTGGGTCGAACAGTTCGTGGTTGAGGGCTTTCGCGTCGGCGTTGACAGCCAGTGGGTGTACCCGGTTGTCGCTTTCGTGCCCATGCTGCTCGCCTACGCGTTCGGGCCGGAATTCTACGGCGCAACCTGGCTCAGCATGGTGCTCGTTCTCAACCTCGTCGCGCTGGGCTTTCTGACCGGATGGGGCAGGCGGCGCGATCGTGTCAACGTCGCGTGGTGGTGGATCTTCTTCCTCGTTGCGCTTGGCCCAATCGCGCTCGGCCGTATCGACTCGGTGAGCGTTCCGCTCGCCATCATCGGCATGCTCCTGCTCGCCTCGCGCCCGCGCGCCGCAGCAATCGTGCTCGCTATTGCGACCTGGATGAAGGTGTGGCCGGCAGCCCTGCTTGCCGCCGTGATCATCGCCTCGCGCCACCGCGTGCGGGTGCTCGTCGCTATCACGGCCACGAGCCTCGCGATAATCGCGACCGCCCTGCTGATGGGAAGCGGCGCAAACGTCTTCAGCTTCATAACTCAGCAAGCCGGTCGTGGTCTGCAGGTCGAAGCGCCGGTCAGCACCGTGTGGCTGTGGCTCGCCGCTAGTGGGTCAAAAGACACCTTCGTGTACTACGACTCCGACATTTTGACCTACCAAGTCGACGGCGACGGCACGGCCGCCGCCGCCGCCCTGATGACCCCGCTGCTCGGTTTTGCAGTCGCTGTCGTATCGTTCCTCGGAATCCGCGCGGTGCGCCGCGGTGCGAACGTTGCGCAACTTTTGCCCCCGCTTGCACTCGCTCTCGTGACTGCCTTCATTGTCTTCAACAAGGTGGGCTCGCCCCAGTTCGAGAGCTGGCTCGCGGTGCCCGTCATCGTTGGGCTCATGAGTGCGCTGGGGGGCGGACGGTCGTTCCGAGTGCCGGCGTCGCTCGCGTTGGTGATCGCTGCAATGACGCAGGTGATCTACCCCACTTTTTACCAGCTCCTGTTGGGCCTTGATCCGATGATGCTCGTGCTGATCACGGCCCGCAATCTATTGCTCGTGGCGCTGCTGATCTGGGCGATCGTTTGCGTCGTTCGGGCCGGTGCCCCCGCGGCCGAGCCTGATCTCTTGCACCCCGACGTCGAACATGCAGATCTCGCAGAGCCCTCGACGTGGCCGCTCGCGAGCCCACTGCAACCGTGAGCGCGCTCGTTCAGCGAAAAAGGCCGCTTCGCGCCTAGAAGTTACGCCGGCCCGTGCAGGTCACTCTCGATGAGGATGCCGTCTTCGATTGCGCGCTTGCGGAGCGCAACCTTCGTGCCGACGTCGAAGCCAGCGACCCGGTACTTCTCGCGAATTCGCTTGAGGTAGCTCTTCGCGGTCTCCTCGGAGATGCTCAGCTGAAACGCGACCGCCTTCACCGGTTCGCCGCCGCCGTAGAGCGCCATGACGCGACGCTCCTGTGCGCTGAGTTTCGGCGAACCGCCGACCTCGCCTTGACTCAGCGCGAGGTCCAGTTCTGCAGAGATGAAGCTGTCGCCCTTGGCTGCCGCACGGATCGCCTCGACGATCATGCCAGCGTCCTCGCTTTTGACAAGGTAGCCGAGCGCACCAGCGGCGATTGCCTCGCGCACGACGTTCGGTTCGGAGTACGTGCTCATGAGCACGACCTTGACACCGGTCGACCGGAGCCCGGAGATTTTCACGGAGACCGGGATGTTGTCTTTGAGGTCGAGATCGAGCAGCACAACGTCAACCGGGAACTCTGGGTGGGTCAACAATTCTGGGTAGCTCACCACAGCGGCCACCATGGTTATGTCTGAAGCCGCTTGACGGATCCATTCGGTGAGGGCACCGAGCAGCATGCGATGGTCGTCGACGATGGCGAGACGGATGGGATCTTCGGTAGATGACACGGTCGGCCTTTCTGTTTCTCGTGCGCTACAGGTCTGCTGGGTTGTCGACGAGGCACTCTATGTCGATTTTGACACTTGCATCGCGCGTGGAGTCACTGTAGCGCCCGACGCGCCGCAGCGCCTCCCAAGTCGATGCATCAACTTTGTTGCGTGCGATGCCTGTCGACGTGATCCCGATCGGCACCACGAGCTTTTGACCGACGGCGGTTGTGGCGGTTGGCGCGATCGGACCGACCTGCACTTGCACCGTACGGGTCGCGCTCGGCTTGGATTTTTCGCTCACCAGCATCCAGATAGCCGAGAGCAGTCCGTCGCGCTGACTGTCACCGAGCAGCCCGGCGAGGCTGCCTCTATCAGAGAGGGTGACTGACTTTCCGAGCATCTCTGACTCTGTGACGGCGTGGTACAACCACGTCTCCCGTCGGCCTTCGATCAGGTGCAGTCTGAGTTCTGTCGCGAGCGAGGCGGCGACGGATGCGGTGCGCGGTCGCAGGGGGAGTGGGGTCTTGCCGGTGGCAACAGACTCAAGTAGTTCTTCAGCGGCGAGGTCTAGTCGTGCGAGTTCTTCGGAGGCAAGCATGCCGACGGCGAAGCGTGGCGCATTGACGGTGCTCTGTACGAGCGCGCGGTCGAGCTCTATCTGCACCATGCGTCGAAAGCCGTGCACGACCAGTACACCGAGAACAGCGGGCAGCACGGTGAATCCGAATGAGGTGATCTGTTGGCTGGGGTTCGCTGTGCTCAGGTCGGTGTTCACCAGTATCGCGGCGAGGAGGGCCGCGCCGATAATTCCATCGGCGATGAGCACTTCGACTTCACCTCGCGTCGAGACGATCGCCAACAGTGCCATGCCGGCCGTTAGGGCAGTCGTCGCGTAACCCCCGATGTCGTGGTGGCTCCAGATGGCGAGAATGTCGAGCAAGAAGGAGGCAGCGATGAGCGCGAAGAAGATGGCGAGCGCGAAATCGGGGAGGTGGTCGCCGACCACACGGCCGACAACAAAGGCGCCGACGAGGGCAGTGATCATGAGAATCCACGACACGAGTGCCGGCACGGGATTCTCGTACGTTGACCACAGGGCGACGAACCAGGAGAAGTTGTAGATGGCGCTCAGAGCCGCCACCAGTGCTGCACCGCCGCCGATGAACGCCATGCCTAGGCTGGCGCGGTGCTGGTTTTCAACTGCGCGCAAACCGCGACGGACGGAGGCGCGAGCCCCCTTCGGCACTATCGTCACGCCGAGGGTATTTTCGTTGGGAAGAAAGCTCATCGAGGCACCTCGAGTACGACGGTTGTGCCAGAACCCGGCGAAGAGAATAGCCGTGCGTGGCCGCCGACCTCTTTGAGTCGGCCCACCACTGACTCCTTGAACCCGAGGCGGGCAGAGTCGACATCGTCGAGGGTGAATCCGACCCCCGCATCCGTGATCATGGCCCGCACCATGTGCTCGTCATCGACGATGGTCACGTGCGCCTCGGTGACACCGGAGTGGCGCCGAACATTTTCCAAGCACTCGGCGAGGGCGAGCAGGAATGCATCGAGAACGTCGCTAGGCAGAAGCACTTGGCCAGTGCCGTGCCAGCTGACCTCAAGTCCCATTCTTCCGAATCGTTGCTTGACAGACTCGAGCGTCGTGCCTAGTTCTGTCTCTTCGACGGCTTCGAGCTTGTACCCACCGGAGGATTTCGGGGCGGGGGATGCTCCGAGGCGCAATTGCCGCAGTAGGCGCGCGTCATCGGCCGCTTGCTGACGCATCGCTTCGGGCGCGACTCCGACGCCAGAGTGCGCGAGCAGCGTGAGTGTCGCCAGAACCGTGTCGTGAAGTAGGCGGGCAGACTGGCGGCGCTGTGCTTCGAGTTCGCTCGCGTGCCGCTCTGCTCGGTGTGCGCGGCCAATACTCGCGATTCGTCGGGCCGCTTGCGGTACGCCAGCGCTCACCCAGACCCCGAGCAGGGTCGCGCTCACCCAGCCGACGCTATAGAGCCCAAGCGTGTGGAATGGGTTCTGCCACGTTGCGGTGGTGAGAGCGAGGAATAGGCCGAGCCCGAGGGCTGTCGCTCCGAGTAGCGCAATACGCAGGCGGCTTGACGTCAACACGATCGCGGTGCTCGCGAGCCCGAAGCTCGACAACTGCGTGATGGCTGATGTGGAGGCGGCCGTTGGCTCGGCGGCGTTGACGAGATTGATAATCGTGAGAATGCTGACGCCGCTGCCCAACACAACAAGAACCCAGACGATGCTGCGGCTCGTGCCGAGTAGGTAGAGCGAGACACCCATCAGCAAGTAGAACGGCAGGACGACGAAGTAGCTGGTGGTGGTAATGGCGCCCGGAATCGTGAGGCAGATCAACGAGACCGTGGTGAAGCTGAGACCAAAGGCTCGCGCGACTCGCTGCAGTAGGCGATCGCGCTCCTTCATGATCTGTTCCATCGACTCCACCTGACTATTGCTGGTTCGTGCGAACCCCAGAAATCGAAGGATGGCACGAGTGACACCCCAAATGGGGGTGCCTCTCCGTATTCCTTCGACATATTTGGCGGGGTACAGTCTGAACTGTAATAGAGGGGCGAGCTAGAGCATTGGCTGCCACATAAAATAGCTGGAAATCGAGGTACTCGACTCGAAGCCCAGAGGTGTTCAAACCCGAATGAGGAGCGCCGATCGATCGCGAAAGCGATCGTTCAGACCGGGGGGTTTGTTGAGGGCCGCGGAGCCTGCTTCTGAGAAGCGCATCGCGGCCCTCGCCCGTTTAATGCGGGCGGCTCAGTCGACCTGGCAGTAGTCGGCGTAGAAGGCATAGAGCTTGCCTTTCTCGTCGTCGGGCACTCTAACGAAATAGGTGCCGGCCAGGCCCGCGTCACTGGTCACCTCGAACGGGATGAAGGTTCCCCGTTTGTCTTCGGCGACGGCGTGCGCGTCGCACCGGTTGGGCACGAGCGCGATGCGCAGGTCACTCGAATCGCCCCCGCGCTCAAGCACCCGACCGAGTTCGTAGCGCTGACTGTGGTGGCCGTCGGGGTCGACGAGGGCGAGCAACACGGTCGCGGTGACGGCCACGAGAGTCACCCGTCCGTCAACGTCGGCCGGCTGCACTGCGATCACGAGCACAGCCGGTTGGTGGGCACCAGGTTCGTACTCGACTGTTCTCACGTTGATCTGCGCTTGCCCGTTTACGGCTTCGATGAGGCAGTCTTCGCCGGCGAGGCGAGTGAGCACGCCGGAGGGCTGGCCCGGTTCACCACTAACGGTTCGCTCGTCGCCCCTCGCCGTCGTGAATTCGACGGTCACGCTCGGAGTGAGGTTGTCGGCGAGGGGGCACGCGGGCGCACCGAGTTGCACGCGCAGGTCGACCGTGAGCCCTGGTCGGAGGGTCGTGCCGCGATCCCACACGGCGGGTTCGCGCAATTGGGCGCCAGAGAGCGCTGCGCGGTTGACGTCGATTGCGTCGTCACGGTGATTGGTAATCTCGATCGCTACGATCCGTGCGCCCCGGTCATCTCGGCCCTGAACAACGCTGACTTCAATGCCGCCACCGGCCCCGTAGGTGTCGGTAGGCGGTGCGGGGGCACATCCAGCCAATCCGAGAGTTGCGCTCAGCATGAGCACGATTGCTAGTGAGCCCTGTGACATGAAAGTGATCGTATTGCGACGGGCCGAGGCGCCGATCAATCCGGCGCGGTCCAGCCCTCGCGAACGCCGTGGCGGCGCAGCAGCACGCGAGTACCCACGTCGACGCCGACCTGGCGAAACTTTCGTCTCGCGCGCTTGATGTACGACTTGACTGTCTCTTCGGTCATCGCCATCTCGTGCGCGACCTCTTTGATCGAGAGTCCACCCGCGTAAAGCTCGATAGCCCGCTGCTCTTGGCGACCGAGACCGGCGTCGGGAGTCGCCCTAAAGCCCGCGAGAATAGCTGCCACGTATGCCGGAAGGTGTCGCTCGCTCGCGGCAGCGGCAGTGATGGCTGCAACGAGTTCGTCGGCCGACTCGCTTTTGGCCACGAAGGCCATCGCTCCAGCCTGAATTGCTGCGTTGATCGAACCGCTATCGGCGTGACGACTCATCACCACGGCAGTGCTACCCGCAGCGCTCAGGGCCCGCAGCTTGGTGCCGATCGGGATGTTGTCTTCGAGGTGGAGGTCGAGAACGACAACGTCAAACGGAAATCCCGGATGCTCGAGCAGCCCTGCCCACGACGACGCGGCGGCGCTGACACTCATCCTTTTTGACTCGTGCGCGAGTCGAGCGACCAGACCGTCGAGCACGAGTTGGTGGTCGTCGACGAGGGCGACCCGAATCGGGTCAGCGCTTGCACGCGCGGGCGACGAAGTGCCCATGACCCCTCCTGTCAACTGCCAAAAATGGGCAGCGCTACAGACGATTCTTGCTTACCCGCTACGAGTGCAAAAGACCCCGAACGTGGGAGCCCACGAGGACATCCTCGATGAGGAATCCGTCGTGCCCGAACGCCGATGATATGACTATCGCCTCGTTACCGCTGATGCTGTCAGAGAGGTGGCGAGCAATGAAGTGCTGGTCGGCGACCGGAAACAGTCTGTCGGTGTCGATACCGAGGATGAGTCCCCGTGCCGTAGCGCCCCCCAATGCACGTGCTACCCCTCCACGATCGCGGCCGACGTCGTGCGAGCTCATGGCCTCGACCAGGGTGATGTAACTGTTGGCGTCAAAGCGCCGCACAAACTTGTTTCCGTGAAAGTCAAGGTAGCTCTCGACTGCGTATCGACCGCCGCCACCCATCGGCGAGAGGCCGCTCTGCCAGCTGCGGGCAAATCGATCGCTGAGTTCGTCCGGCGAGCGATAGTTGAGTAGGGCAAGACGGCGCGCAAGCGCGAGTCCACGGGTCGGCCCCTCGCCGTCGGCCGCCTCGTAGTAGTTGCCGCCAGCAAAGCTAGGGTCCATGCGAATTGCCTCGAGTTGCACCGAGTTGCGTGCAAGCTCGTCGGCACCAGCGACGGCGGGTGCAGCGAACACGGCGAAGTTGGCGAGGCGATCCGGGTAACTGATTGCCCACTCGAGCGACTGCATGCCGCCCATCGATCCGCCGAGCACCGCGAGCCAGCGGTCAACGCCGAGCTTGGTGCTGAAGGCTGCTTGCGCTGACACCTGGTCGCGAATGGTGATGTATGGAAAGCGCGAACCCCACTCGCTGCCGTCGGGGGAGTGCGACGCTGGGCCAGTCGAACCTTGGCTTCCGCCGATCATGTTCGGGGCGACGACGAAGAAATGGTCGGTGTCGATCGGCTTGCCCGCGCCGATCATGCTGCCCCACCATCCCGCGGTTGGGTGCCCTGGCCCGGCGCGGCCAACGACGTGGCTGTCTCCGGTCAGAGCATGCAACACGAGCACAGCGTTGCTCGCGTCAGCGTTGAGCTCGCCCCACGTCTCGTACGCGATGCGCACAGACGGCAGTTCGCTACCGCGTTCGAGCCCGAGCGCGCCGATCGAAACAAACTTACGGTCGCCCGGTGGATCCCCTTCGCGCCACGCGCCCGTCGCCGGCGGCTTGCCCGTGATCGAGCGCGCGTTCGCCTCGGTAATGAAGGCCGAGGGAACGGTGTCTTCGGGAGTCTGCCAGTCCATGTCTAGGCAAGTATCCGCTATACGCGAAACGCCCGCCGCTCTGTTACGACCGAGCTGGTCGAGCTTGGCGAGACCCAGACGCGATTCGCTTGGATTGATCTCGACACGCTCGACCCGCTCACGGGGTTGCTACGCGCTAGCCGCCGACTTCGCCGCGATCGTGCGAGCCGCGCTGAAGCCGGCCTCGAGGTCGGCCTTGAGGTCGTCGACGTTCTCGATGCCGACCGAGAGTCGAACGAGACCGGGGGTCACGCCCGTGGTGAGCTGCTGCTCTGGCGTGAGCTGCGAGTGCGTCGTTGACGCCGGGTGGATGATGAGGCTGCGCACGTCACCAATGTTGGCGAGGTGGCTGAACAACTCCACGTTCTCGACGAGCGCGCGACCCGCGTCGACGCCACCCTTGAGCTCGAACGAGACGACCGCTCCGACGCCCTTTGGCGCATACTTATTGGCTGCCGCATACCACGGGCTCGACGGGAGGCCCGAGTAGTTGACTGAGGCGACGTCGGGGTGGTTCTCGAGCCACTCCGCGATCTCTTGAGTGTTCGACACGTGGCGCTCGATGCGAAGGCTGAGAGTCTCGAGACCCTGAATCAGGGCGAACGAGCTGTCTGGTGAGAGCGCGGCACCCGTGTCGCGCAGCAGCGTGACGCGGGCCTTGATCACGTAAGCGATCGCATCGCCGAGAACGCCGGTGTAGCTCGCGCCGTGGTAGCTGGGGTCTGGCTCAGTGAGGCCGGGGAACTTGGCCGAGAGCTTGGCCCACGGAAACTTTCCGCCATCGACGATGAGGCCGGCGATGACCGTGCCGTGTCCGCCGAGAAACTTCGTTGCAGAGTGCACGACGATGTCGGCACCGAACTCGAATGGGCGAATCAGGTACGGGGTTGCGATCGTGTTGTCGACAATCAGCGGGATGTCGTTCTTGTGTGCGACGTCGGCAACTTTCTCGATGTCGAGAATGTTGATCTTCGGGTTTCCAATGGTCTCGGCGAAGAAGGCCTTGGTGTTGGGGCGAACGGCGGCGGCCCACTCTGCCGCGTCATCCTGATCTTCGACGAAGGTGACCTCAATGCCCAGGCGGGCGAGGGTGTACTTGAACAGGTTGTAGGTTCCGCCGTAGATCGAGCTCGACGACACGATGTGGTCGCCTGAACCGGCAATGTTGAGAATCGCGTAGGTGATTGCCGACGAACCGGAGGCGACCGCCAGCGCGGCGGTTCCGCCCTCGAGCGCGGCGATGCGCTGTTCGACCACGTCGGTGGTCGGGTTCATGAGGCGCGTGTAGATGTTGCCGAACTCGGCGAGCGCGAACAGATTCTGCGCGTGCTGTGTGCTGTTGAACACGTACGAGGTCGTCTTATAGATCGGCGTCGCGCGCGCGTTGGTGGTCGGATCGGGCTGCGCGCCAGAGTGCACCTGCTTGGTTTCGAACTTCCAGTCAGCCATGAACGTCTCCTTAGTGAAATCTGTGCTGGGCGCGCCTGCGACCCACGTGGGAGTGAGCCTAGGTTGTCGGAGGCAGCGCACCAAGGGAGCATGAAACAGGACGTAACCGAGCAGGCTGCGCTAGCGCTATCGATCCCGGGCCAGATCAGCCGGATTCCTTCGGGTGCCAACTAGCGCCGACACTCCGAAGGTGACGCCCCACGACAAGCCGGCGAGCCAGATCCAGACAAAATCGTCTACCGGCGGTAGTCGCCCCGCTAGCCCGCAGAGCAGCAAGCCGAGGCTACCGAAGGCGACCAGAACGCCCGACGTGAGCAGTTGCTCCAGCATCAGCAGTTGCGCGAGCGCAGCGCGGGAGGTTCCCGACAGGCGGTAGGCAGCCAATTCGCTGCTGCGCATGACAAGCATGACGCTTGCCAGTAGGGCTCCGACGAGCCCGGCAAGCACGGGCAGAAAGCGCGATGGTCGTGCGAGGTACGCCGCCACCGTGTCGAAGGTCTCGTTCATCGCCGCGTTGCCGGAGAATTCCCCGCCGCCCGACTCGAGGGATGCCGCCAGAGTCGGGATCATGTCGTGCACGCTCGCGAAGCGATCGAGTTCGACGACGCACAGCTCCGTCGTCTCTACCCCTGGCGGCAACCGCTCAATGATCGCCCCGTTGGCTTCGAGGCCCTGTGGTTCGGTGTCAAGCACGAACCCCGCCGAAACAGTGCTGTTGCCGGCGCCGTCGAGAACTTCGACATTTGCCGTGCCCGCTGGGAGCCCAAGCGCACTGCCGACCAGAATGGTGTGTTCGTTAAGGTCTGGGAACAGGGTCGTGCTGGCGCTGAAGAGAGGAACTCCTGGGCCGAGTTGACGTGAGTCGACTGTGCCCAGCGCGATCCGGGCCCCGGAGCGAACGACGCCAGCCTGATCGCCGAGGGCCTCGCATGAGCCGATGTCGATCGATGCCGGATTGTTGATGTCCGTGCTGTTGAACACGACGATGTTTCGTCCGTTGTCGCGAAGGGTGTCGAGGTCGCGTTGGAGCGATACCCACTCCATGGCAGAGAAAAGCGACACAGCGAGGCCGACGACGACGGCGGTGACGAGCACAATCAGCTGCCGAGACCGCCAGTCGACCGCGTTCTTCGCAGCTTCGCGAACGAGCCCTGCCCAGCGCCAGTTCCGGCGCCGCACGTTCACGCGCTCCCTCTCAGGTCGATGACGTGGTCTGCTGCATCGATCAGCAGCGGGTCGTGCGTTGCGACGACGATGGTCGCCTTTCCGCTCAGTTGTCGGAGTAGTCCGGCAATGATCCGGATATTGGCTAGGTCAAGACTCGCCGTTGGTTCGTCCGCGAAGACAATCGACTGGCTCGCGGCGAGCGCTCGCGCGAAACTCAGTCGTTGCAGCTCGCCTCCCGACAGCTGACGCGCTAGGGAGTCTGCGCGCTCGAGTAGGCCGACTTGCTTCAAGGCCTTCCTGGCCTGTTCAGCGGCGCGTTCGAAGCTCTCGCCCCGTGCTTGGGCGCCGAGCATGGCGTTGTCGATGGCCGTTCGGGCGGGCAGAGCGTTCGACCCCTGCGGTATCCACACCACGTGCTCGGCAGTAGGGGGTGTGTGTTGGCGCCCAGTCACGAAGCGGATCTCTCCCCGGTCTAGTTGTCGATACCCGGCCATCGCCGACAGGAGTGACGTCTTTCCCGACCCAGAGGGTCCGATCACGGCCGTTATCCGCCTCGAGGGTGCGGAGGCATCGAGGCCCGAGAACACGGTTCTGCCGCTGAACGAGATCGCGGCGTCAACGACGTCTATTCGCACTGCTGCCGAACTGACTTTTCGAGCTTTGACGGGTTCAGGACGACCGGCAGGCCCACATACTTGACGTCGACGTAGGCGACACCGATCTCTTGGCTTCTGACAATGTTCGATGCGACAGGGTGTGCCTCGAACGAGCCGCCGCGCTTGCTGAACAGGCACGCCTGACCAGAAGGGGATGAGTAGAGGGCCTGGGCGGGGACGGCGCCCATGGCCTGAGGGTCCTTCAATGCGACCAGCAAACCGGTAATTGTCTCTCCCGATTCATCGGATGTCGAAAGCACCCCAGTGGCGATCCCGGCGGCAAGAAAATCTTGGAGCGCGGCGATCTCTTCCGCGGTGACTATCAATGAGGGGAGTTGGAGGGTCTCTGCGCCCGCCATGAGAACTGTTTCCCCGTCAGAGAACTGGGCGAAGGATTTGGTGTCGTCCACCGGCTTGAGCGACGCCGACCGAATGCGTCGATTCGTGCCAACCAGTGTTTCGCCCGGAGCCACGACCTGACCAACCGAGACCTCAACAGCGCGAACCTGCGCTCCGCCGGTAGCAAGATAGGCGAAATAACTGGCGCGGAACAGCCCATCGGTGGGCAGTCCCATACTGGTCTGCAGGCGTTTGACGGCCGAGCCGGTCGCCGAGGTGAATCGATCGGAATCGGGGAGCGACCCGAAGCCGAGGGTGGTCAGTAGTGCGTTGAGTTCGCGAACGTCCGGCCCGCGCGTGCCCGATCCGAGGTCACGGTAGAACGGCAAACCTCCCACCTTGGCGAGGATCGGCACAGCGTTGATCTCGACCACTCGCTCGCCGGTCGCGAGCGTGGCACCCACGGAGGTATTGACGGAGGTGACGGTCCCGCCGGTCAAGGTGACTATCGTGTCGTTCGGCTCGTAGACCACTTCAGCCACCGCGCTGAGCCTCAGGTCGCGAACACGCTCGCCGACGACCGCGGAATCCGCCGCGGCAACTTCGGTCGACCGATCCTCCGCGCGCAGGGCCAGCGGGAGGAGCAGCGAGAAAGCGACGACCGGCGACAGCCAGAGTGCGATGAACGGAACCCACGCGCGTAGCCACGGTGATCGCGCCTTCGTTGGCTTCGGCGTGGTGTTGGATTCCACGGCCTTGCTGCTAACCGTCGCGGGCATCAACGCACGCGTTGCCATCGAGGCCGTTGTCCCGCATGCGCAACTGCAGCTCGTTTTCGTTGCCGCTGGTGTCGTCGATTCCGGCTTCCTTGAGGCAGTCGATTAGCCAGTCAGACACAATTGTGCGAGGAGGGTTCACAGTCTGCCAGTTCATGTCAATCTCGTAGAATTCGCGTGCGTAGCACTCCTCGTCCGCCCCAGACTTCACGGCCGCATCGGGAATGCCGGCCTCGTAGACGGTGGACGGCCTACCGAGCTCCATGACGGTGTAACCCTTGTCGGCGAGGCAGGCGACGAACCTGCGCCACCCCGCCGTGTACTCTTCCTCGGTCACGACGTTGTCTTCGAGCGCGGCAATGTACTCGGCAGAACCAACCGTAGGGGCATCGGGCGCGGCTTGCTGGTCGGCTGCGGATGAGCAACCACTCACTGCGAGCAATACCCCCACGGTCAGTATTGTGATTCGATGGATCACGTGTTGAACGGGAAGTTTCCTGCATAGCCAGAGCCGGGGGTCTCCACTTTGTGTTGAGCGCCGAGGCCGATGGCTCCACTGGGGGCAAATGCCGCTGCGGTGACGCTGGAGTACCTCCAACCCGTCCAGTACGTCGTGCTGCTGCTCGTGTAC
>JANONY010000390.1:0-6296 GCA_031421055.1 Actinomycetes bacterium
CCGCCATCGACGAGCAGGCCGGGAAGCAGCGGAGGGTACCCGACGTGAAGAAGGTCCGTCCCTTGCACGTCGACGCGAGTGCCGTCAAACTCGTCGTCGCCGATTGAAGCGAAGGGCGTGACAGTCGCCCCCAGGTCCACGAGCGCGCGTCCCGTGTTGGCGACAGACCCGCCGAGGGAGATCGCGAGCGGACCCACCTCGAACAGGCGGCCCGGCTCTAACACGGCTGTCGATCCGAGACGCGGTGCGATGTCAAGGCAGAGGTGACCGGCGACGGCGATGGAATGCACTCTCACTCCCTTCCCAGACCCTCGAAACCCGCCGCTACGCAACGGTAGAGTAAGCAGGCTCTCCTGTCGTAACCGTGGGTTAAATCCGGCCAGGGAGCACGGGTTTGTGGCCTCCGAGGCTGAGCATGGCGAGGGCCATGAGGGCGTCGGGGGATGTGAATCCGAACGCGATGCGGGTGATGAGTCTGATCTTGGTGTTCATTGATTCGACGCGGTCGTTGGAGAGGCCGTGTTCGATCGCGGCGAGGATCGCAGCCCGGTGGTTGACGATGCTCTTTTGTAGTTTCACGAACGCGGGGATACGGCAACGCCGGGCCCAGGCGACCCATCTGTCGAGGGCACACCGCTCCCAGCACTTTGCCAAGGTCGCCGCATAGCGTTGTGGGCTGGCTCTAGGCGTCAATGGACCTCTGGGCGCCACCCAACACTTATGACGAACCACACCCCTTCGCCGCGCCGCGGTGCCGCCCACCGGCTCCGCGCTCAGCAGCGACGCAGGGTGCGGGTGCTCGCCGTCGCCATTACCGCTCTGTTCAGCTTTGCCCTCGGCGTCGCAGCTTCCGGCCCGCCCGAGACGGCCTCGGCCATGATGCAGAGCACTGTGGGCGAGATGGCGCAGTCGATGTCTGTGGCGAGCACGACCGAGCCCGTCTCGATCGTCCGCTCCGAGTACTCGGCGACTCCTGGCATCGCGACTCTCGTCGCTGGCGGCACTAACTACGACTGGGCCAAGCTCGTTCTGCTCTCCGGCGGCTGGCCGATGACTGACGAGAATGTCACGGTGCTGCTGCGATGGATGCGCCAGGAGAACGGTCCAGACGACTGGTTCAACCGCAACAATCCGCTCAATAACGGCTACGGATCTGGCGGCGGTGGCGGTACCGGCAGCTACGACAACCTGGTGATCGCGGCACAGAAGGCGGCGGCGAACCTGCATCGAGGTGGCGGCTACGTGAACATTGTTGAGGCTCTCGCGGCGTCCGCGCCGACCGAGGTCACCGAGAGCGCCATCTGGGCTTCACCGTGGGCGAGCGGCCACTACGCCAACGGCGGGCATTGGCACTACAGCGACGTGCCAGAGGTCTTGGCGCCCGCGGGCGCCTGGGGCTAACCCACTTCACGTAATAATTGGCCGATGAAGACCATCGGCTTTCTCGGCGGCATGAGCTGGGAGTCCACCGCCGAGTACTACCGGCTCACGAACGAGCTCGTACGTGAACGGCTCGGAGGGCTGCACTCGGCCGACTGCGTGATCCGCTCTGTCGACTTCGCCGAGATCGAGGCTCTGCAAGTCGCAGGGGAGTGGGATGCCGCCGGCGCCCTTCTCGCGCGCGAGGCGGCGGCGCTCGAGCGGGCCGGCGCCGAACTCATCGTGCTGTGCACCAACACCATGCACAAGGGTGCGGATGCGATCGAAGCCGCCATCGGCGTTCCGTTTCTGCATATTGCCGATGTGACGGCATCCGCGATCGTTGATGCCGAGTTGTCGCGGGTTGGACTGCTCGCAACTCGTTTCACGATGGAGCAAGACTTCTACCGCGACCGGCTCGCAGCGCACGGCGTGACCACCATGCTGCCGTCGGCGGCGGATCGCGAGATTGTGCACCGAGTGATTTACGACGAGTTGTGCCTCGGGGTGATCCGCGACGAGTCGCGCGTGCAGTACCGGCGGATCATGGCGGGGCTTGTGGCCGAGGGCGCAGAAGCCATCATTTACGGCTGTACAGAGATCGAACTGCTCGTCGACGAATCCGACACGCCGGTGCCGGTGTTCAAAACGACGAGTTTGCACGTCGCGGCGGCGGTCGAATTGGCCCTCGAAAGTCTCAACTAGCGCTTTAAGTCTGGGCACTTTTGTCGGTGGCCCCCAATAGAGTCAATTAATCAGCTCGACACGCCGAATTCACTACATGTTGGGGAATGACAAGCGTGTCATTCCCGTTATATAGTGAAGAACCTCGCGGCGCCCGCTACGAGCACAGACCTACAGAAGGAGGATCGAATGAACAACGACGACACCGTCGGCGGCTACGCAGTTCCCGTCGACCCGATGGATCTTCTGCAGTGCGACAGCTGCCAGTAGGCGCTTACCACTTCTCAAGACATCCCCCGAAACCCCGGCCCCGTGCATCGCACGCCGCCGGGGTTTTGTCGTTAACGTGCGCGCTGCGCTGCGCGCGCCGCCGCGCGCTGTGCGACCCGCTGCCCCCGCGATCCGCTGCACGCTGTGCGATCCGCTGCCTCCGCGCGCCCCGCGCCCCGTAAACCCCGCCGAACCGCCGCAAAAGCATGCGAAAAGTCTCCGGAAGATGCTTTTTCGACGGTTCGGCGCGGGCGAGGGCGAGGGCGCGAGCGCGGGCGCGGGCGAGCGGAAAGGGGAGAGCGAAAACCTCGTCGTTTAGAATCGACGGGTGCCAGTGAACCCAGAACTGCAGGGCCGCGTCTTCGCCCCGACAGCCCCCTACCTCGTTGGGCGAGAGAAGGTTCGCGAGTTCGCTCGGGCCGTCTTCGCCACCAGCCCGATCAACACCGACGTGGATGCCGCCCGCGCGGCAGGCTACGCCGACGTCGTTGCGCCCCCCACCTTCGCCATCGTGCTGCAGCAGCTCACGCTAGACCAGCTCGTGGCGGTACCCGACAGCGGCATCGAGATGACGAAGCTCGTGCACGGCGAGCAGAGATTTAGCTACACCCGCCCCATCGTCGCGGGCGACGAACTCGTTGCGACGCTTGCGGTCACGAGCATCAAGTCGCTGGGCGGCAACGCGATGGTGACAGCCGAGACAGCCATCACCGATCTCGACGGCACGCACGTTGTCACGGCCACGTCGATTCTCGTGGTCGGGGCAGACGCATGAACGTCGGCGACGTGGTTGCCGAGCACACCTTCGAGCTCAGCCGCGACTCACTCATTCGTTACGCCGGAGCCTCTGGCGACTTCAACGCCATCCACTACCGCGACGACGTCGCGGCGAGCGTCGGGCTTCCCGGCGTTCTCGCGCACGGCATGCTCACGATGGGGCTCGCAATCCAACCCGTCGTCGACTGGCTCGGTGACAGTGGCACAGTGCTCGAGTACGGCGTGCGCTTCACGCGGCCCGTCGTCGTCGACCCAGAGACCGGCGCGACACTCACTGTCGTGGCCACGGTCGGCTCCATCGAGGAGGGCGTTGCCCGCATCGACCTGACCGTGACGGTCGACGGCACAACCGTGCTCGGAAAGGCGCAGGCCAGGGTTGCTCTTCTCTGAAGTGACAACAATGCGGGTTGGTGGGCCGGCGCACGACACGCTGGAGGCTCACACCGAGCTCGAGCTCGTTGATGCGGCTCACGAGGCATGGGCGCGCCACGACGAGTGGCTCGTGCTCGGCGGTGGCTCCAACATGGTCGTCGCCGACAGCGGCTTCGACGGCACGGTCATCCGCGTGCTGAGCCGGGGCATCGAGCGACTCGCGAGCGCGCCGGGCACCGTGCGCCTGCGCGTGCAGGCGGGGGAGCCGTGGGACGAGCTGGTGGCCTTCGCCGTCGAAAACGGCTGGGGTGGTATCGAGGCGCTCAGCGGCATCCCCGGTTCGTGCGGCGCCGCTCCGATTCAGAACATCGGTGCGTATGGCCAGGAGCTGTCTGACCGCCTCGCGCACGTCGACTTTCTCGACTACCTCGACGGCGACCTCGCCCGGCTAACGGCAGGCGACCTCGCTCTCGAGTACCGCACCTCGGCGATCAAGCAAGGGCGACAGGGTGTCATCACCGCGATCGAACTTGACCTCGCGGATGTCGGCGATGGCCTGAGCGCGCCCCTCGCCTACGCCCAGTTGGCGACCGCTCTCGGCGCGAGTCTCGGCGACAGCCTCCCGCTGGCCGATGTGCGCTCCACAGTTCTAGCGCTACGCGCGAGCAAGGGAATGGTGCTCGACCCGGCCGACCCAGACTCGGTCAGCTGCGGGTCGTTCTTCACGAATCCGATTGTCGGCGAGAACTTCGCGAGAACGCTTCCGGATGCGGCCCCGCGCTGGGCGATGGAAGAAGACCCCGCAGACGTCGCTGTGCCCCTCGGCGAGCATCCAGCGCTTCCAGCGCAACGCAGCGACCACCGGGTGAAGCTCAGCGCGGCCTGGCTGATCGAGAAAGCCGGCATCGCCCGCGGTTTCGCTCTACCCGGTTCGCGCGCAGCCATCTCAAGCAAGCACACCCTCGCGATCGTCAACACGGGCGGCGCCACCGCCGACGAAGTGGCCTCGCTCGCCCGGTACGTGCACACTCGAGTGTTCTCAGAGTTTGGGGTGCGACTGCAGGTTGAGCCGAACCTGGTGGGGCTTGAGCTATAGGGTTGCAGCACGCCAGATAGAGCAACCCAAGCTCTAGCGTTGCCCTAAGGAACCCACGTGTCTTTGCGAGTATCTCTGCGCCGCCCTGCCGTCATCGCTGTCACCGCCCTTTTCGTCGCACTGCTGTCGCCACTGCTCGTCGCGACCTCGGCGCAGGCGGCCCAGATGACGGGGACGATGACCGAGAACTTCTACAGCACGTTCGGGCCGTGGAACGACGCCACCATCTCTGACGACTTCACCGTTGGCGTTTTGTACTCAGAGACCCTGCAGCTGCCAGACACCCGCCCGTGGACGTTCTACAACTCCACCGACCCCCAGAATGTGGTACCGAGCTGGCTCACGGTCGGGTACAACAACTCTCAGCCCTACCCTGGCACCGGTGTCGTCACATTGACCGGCACGCCGACGGCCGCGAGCGCCTCCACGACAATCATGCTCTCTTTCGACGGCTATGCGGGCGATGAGATGTGGCTGACCTTCAGCAACATTGTGATTAAAGGCGCCGCGACGACAACGACGGTCACCACCGACACCTTCTCGCCGTACACGGGCGTCAACCTCAGCGCGGGCGTGAGCCCCACAACCGCCACCGGCACCGTCGAGTTCTTCCTCAACGGCACCTCGGTGGGTACCAGTGCGGTCTCGGGCGGCGCGGCCACGTACACCGGCGCGGTGGCGTTATCGTACGTGGGCGGCAGCCCGGTGGTGACGGCCCTGTATAGCGGCGACGCGACGTTAGCGAGCTCGACCTCGACATCCGATCCGGCTGTCTATGTCTATGGGGATCGGATCATCACGGGCACGGTGGTGAAGAATGGCGTTCCGCAGCCCGGGTTGTCTGTGCGGTTGCTCACTTCCACCTACGCCACCGCTGGCCCCTTTGACACGACAGACGTGAACGGCGCCTTCCAGATTGACGTCGGAGTGCCGACATCGTTAGTCGAGGCGCAGGCGGGGTACGCCATCGAGGCCCCGGGCCTCGGGCTCTACTACTCGACCAGTTGGGTGCTCGGAGGAGCGAACGTCTCCTTCATCGGTGATGCGACAGTGGTCTACGAAGCTAACTGGGGTTCGGGGCTAACCATTTACAACAACGTTCCCCCGGTTTGGACCGACCAGTCTCTCGCGCAACCGCGGCTCGGCAGCGCGTATAGCGACAGCGTGACGGCAGCGAGCTACGGCACTCCGTCGACGGTCACCTACACGGTCACGGGTGATGTGCCCAGCTGGCTGACCTTCAACGCTGGCACCTTCACTGCCACGAATCCGACCGACCAAGACCCGCACACCTTCATCGTGTGGGCGACCAGTGCCTACCGGTACACGACGAAACAGTTCACCCTCACCGCCGGCGACGCCCTCGTGCCACCGGCATCCACCGAGGAAAGTGTCGCGCAGGCGCAGGCCGGCGTGCTGCTTGACGATCAGGTGCTGGCCGCCGGCACTGGGCCGATTACCTACTCGGTGACGTCTGGCACTCTGCCTGCGTGGATGACCCTCGGCGCGTCGACGGGACTCATCGGCGGAACTCCGCCGCTCTCCGCGGTCGGCGACGCGTACTCGTTTAGTGTGACCGCAACGGGATACGGCACAGACGTCGCCGCAATCAGCGGGGTCGTCGCGGCGGCGCCCGCGGTCGGGCTTGAGTTGCACTTTTCCGTCGGCGACGTCGCGG
>JANONY010000391.1:0-12154 GCA_031421055.1 Actinomycetes bacterium
TGCGGGGCGATGTAGAGAAAGAACACATCCAGCTTGTCGTAGTGGTCCATGATGGCGGCGACAATGCCGATCGACTGCGCGTTGCCGTACAGAAGGAACAGCGGGCCAAGCCCCGTGATGCCTGAGGCGACGCACAGCGCGGCGAGGCGTGCGTTGTTGGTCCAAACCAGGCTCGAGAACGAGCCGCCAGAATACTCGGAGTAGTACGCGACGAAATCCTTGTCCGCAAGGTCTTTCATCTCTGCTTCGCTGATGAAGGAGGCAAGAACCCGTGGATCGCCCGCGGCCCAGAAGTAGTACAGGGCAGCAACCGAAAAGCACGCGAGCGTCACAGCGAGGCTCAGCCAGCGGATGCGGTACAACGCAGCCGGCATCGAGCGGACGAAGAAGGCTGGTAGGCGGCTGAGCACGTTGGCGGGCGCGCCGGTGAACCTCGTTCGAGCGCGGGACAGGTAGAGCGAGAGTCGATCGCCTTGTACTGATGAGCCCGAAGTGCTCTTAATCGCCGACAGTTGTGCCGCGCCGGACTGGTATCGGTCGATGAGCTCATCGGCCTCAGCTCCGCTGAAGCGACCCTGCTTGCCCAGCTGGGCAAGCCGCTCCCACTCATCGCGATGCGCGGCGGTGTATGCGTCGATGTCCATCTGCTTAAATGATGGCATGGCTTCCCCCTCGCGCGTGGACTCGGTCGACTACGACGAGCCCGTCGACGAACTCATCACCGGCGAAGCCGTCGCGCTCGACCTTCGCCCGGCCGGCTTCGTGCTGCGCGCGGCGGGCAGCGCCATCGACTACCTGCTCTATATGGGGTCGTATATCATCGGCGTCCTCATGATCTTGGTTCCCGGCATCATCGCCGCCGGAGTGGATGAAGCTCTCACGACTGCGATCGGTGTCGCCGCTGGCGTCGTCATTCTGCTCATAGTTCCGGTGACGGTCGAAGTGCTCTCGCACGGTCGATCGCTCGGCAAGCTCGCGGTCGGAGTGCGCATTGTGCGCGATGACGGGGGTGCCATCTCGTTGAGGCACGCCGCGACACGCGGCCTGCTGGCCGTGCTCGAGATCTACCTTCCGACCGGCATTGCCTTGATCGTTGGGCTGTTCAACGCCCGCGCGAAGAGGCTGGGTGATCTCGTAGCGGGAACCTACGCTCAGCACGAGCGCATCCCGCACATTGTGCTGCCGGTCTACGGGGTGCCGCTGCAGCTACTGGAGTGGTCTAAGACCGCCGACGTCGCGCGCATGCCCGATGCGCTCGCTCGCCGCATCGCGCAGTACTTGGCGCACGCACACGGCCTCAGCCCTGATTCGCGAGTGCGGCTCGGCCGCCAGCTCGCGCACGAGGCATCCATCTACGTCTCGCCCTTGCCCGAGGCTGACGCCGAGCTCTTTCTCGCCGCCGTCGCCTCGCTGCGGCGCGACCGAGAGTTCGCGGCGCTGCAACTCGAGAAGCGCCGCCTCGAGCAACTACGCCCGGTACTGACGGGGCTTCCGTACCGTTTTCCGGAGCGAGACGCCTAGTAGCGGTAGTGATCCAATTTGTACGGACCATCAACGCTCACGCCGAGGTACTTTGCCTGCGCCGGGGTCAGCGTCGTCAGCGTGACGCCAAGGGCGTCGAGGTGCAGCCGCGCGACCTTCTCATCGAGATGCTTCGGTAGCACGTAGACCTGTTTCTCGTACTTGTGCCCGTGCGCGTAGAGCTCGATCTGGGCGAGCACCTGATTCGAGAACGAGTTGCTCATCACGAAGCTCGGGTGCCCAGTGGCGTTGCCGAGGTTCATCAGTCGACCCTCGCTGAGCACGAGAATGCTTCGGCCGTTCGGCAGTCGCCACTCGTGCACCTGCGGCTTGATCTCCACCTTTTCCACACCGGGGATGCCGGCGAGACCGGCCATGTCGATTTCGTTGTCGAAGTGCCCGACGTTGGCGACGATCGCGAGGTGCTTCATCCCCTGGAGGTGCTCTGCGGTAATCACGTCCTGGTTGCCAGTGCCGGTGACGAAGATGTCGACGGTGTCGAGCACCTCCTCGATCGTCGTCACTTGGAAGCCCTCCATTGCCGCCTGCAGGGCGTTGATCGGGTCGATCTCGCTCACTATGACGCGCGCTCCCTGACCCCGCAGCGCCTCTGCTGCGCCCTTGCCGACGTCACCGAAGCCAGCGACGAAGGCGACCTTGCCGCCGATGAGCACATCCGTTGCTCGGTTGAGGCCATCGGGAAGCGAGTGGCGGATGCCGTAGACGTTGTCGAATTTTGACTTGGTCACCGAGTCGTTGACATTGATTGCCGAGAACTGCAGCTCGCCGGCCTTCGCTAGGTCGTAGAGGCGGTGCACGCCGGTCGTTGTCTCCTCGGTGACGCCCCTGATCTCGGCGGCAATATTCGTCCAGCGGTCATTCGACGATGCGAGCGAGGCGCGAAGGGTATCGAGAATCACGCTCCACTCGTGGCTGTCGCCCGGCTCGCTAGCGTGCACCGCACCCGCGAGCTCGAACTCACGACCCTTGTGCACGAGCAGTGTGGCGTCACCGCCATCGTCGAGAATCATGTTCGGGCCGGTCCAGTCGGCCCCGGCGGCGAGGGCCTCGCTCGACCAATCAAAAATGCGCTCGGTGCACCACCAGTACTCTTCGAGGGTCTCGCCCTTCCAGGCGAACACCGGAACGCCGCTCGGGGCGTCAACAGTGCCATGCGGGCCGACGGCCACCGCTGCCGCCGCGTCGTCTTGCGTCGAGAAAATGTTGCAACTTGCCCAGCGCACCTGCGCACCGAGCGCGACGAGCGTCTCGATGAGCACCGCCGTTTGCACGGTCATGTGAATCGAACCGGTAATGCGGGCACCCGCGAGCGGCTGCGTTGGGCCGTACTCCTCGCGCAGTGCCATGAGACCGGGCATTTCGTGCTCTGCGAGGCGAATCTGGTGGCGCCCAGCGGTCGCGAGCGCGAGGTCGGCGACCTTGAACGGCAGTGAAGTGGTGGGGGCGAGAACCATAGCTCCATTCTCGCAGACCCCGCTCGCCCCATTCCCGCCACGCTCTTCCCGAAAACGAAGGAGATCATCGCGAATCCGTGCGCGAAAGAGTCACTCGCGGCGCTGGGCTCGCGATTCTCCTGCGTTTTCGGCGGGTGGGGTCAGGCGCGAATCAGACCGAGCACGCGGTCGCGAATGCGTTCCATCTGCTCCTCGGTCGCCGCCTCAACATTGAGGCGCAGCAGCGGCTCGGTGTTCGAGGGCCGCACGTTGAACCACCAGAATGGCTCGTCTTGATCGGTCTGACCCGTCACCGTGAGACCGTCGAACTCATCGAAGGCGGCCGTGCCCGTATAGGCCTCGACGATTCGTGCGTACGCGGCCGATACGTCTTTCACGGTCGAGTTGATTTCACCGCTGAGGGCGTACGGGTCGTACTTCTCAGCAAACTCCGAGAGCGGCAGCGCTTGAGAGCCGAACTCGGCGAGCAGGTGCATTGCCGCGAGCATGCCGTTGTCGGCACCCCAGAAATCACGGAAGTAGTAGTGCGCCGAATGCTCGCCGCCGAAAATGGCTCCCGTCTCACGCATCGTGTCTTTGATGAGCGAGTGGCCGACTCGGGTACGCACGGCGACCGCACCTTCCGCCTCGATCGTCTCTGCCACGATCCGCGAGGTGATGAGGTTGTGCAGCACGACGATCTCACCCGTCGGCTGCAACGCACGCACGCGAATTATCTCTCGGCGTGCGACGATCGCCGCGACGGCGGAGGGGTTCACCGCTGCTCCGGTGTTGTCGACGACGAAGCACCGATCCGCGTCGCCGTCGAACGCGAGGCCAAGGTCGGCGCCGTGCTCGATGACGGCCTTCTGCAGGTCGATCAGGTTCGCCGGCTCAAGCGGGTTTGCCTCGTGGTTAGGAAAAGTGCCGTCGAGTTCGAAATACAGCGGAACGATCTCGAGCGGCAGAAGGGGCAACCCCGCGGCGTCGGCAAGCACAGCCGGCACGGTGAGCCCGCCCATGCCGTTGCCCGCGTCAACGACGATGCGAAGCGGGCGGATGCCGGTGAGGTCAACGAGCGACCGCAGCTTTGCCGCATAGTCGGCAAGCACATCGAGCTCGCGGTAGCTGCCCTGAGTCTCGACAGGCTCGACCAGCCCGGCGCCGAGGTAGGCGATCGCCCGATCACGAATGGCGCCGAGGCCCGTGTCGATGCTGATGCCCTGCGCGCCGGCTCGGCTGAACTTGATGCCGTTGTAGGTTGCTGGGTTGTGGCTGGCAGTAAACATGGCTGCCGGGGCATCGAGCGAGCCGGAGGCGAAATAGGTTTCGTCGGTTGAGCACAACCCGATCGAGACAACATTGGCACCGCGCGCCTGCGCACCGCGCGCGAAGGCAGCAGCGAAGCCCGGTGACGAGTCGCGCATGTCGTGGCCGACTACGACATCCGAGCCGGCGGCAGCAATCTCGTCAACGAAGCCCGCCGCAAGGGCGGTAACGACCTCGTCGGTCAACTGCGTGCCGACCAGCCCCCGAACGTCGTAACTCTTGACGAAACTAGCCAGATCGGGGGTGGAGCTCATGCCCTCAAAACTACATGACGGATAACTTGCCACCCCTGCGGCACCGAGAGACGCTCTGCGTGCTTTCCGCATAGATCGTAGCTGTGCGGTTCGGACGAGCGGCTGAGTGGTCCGAGAACCGCCATCGAATCGGCGTAGACGTAGGTGAGCGTCGCTACGGCATCGCCGTTGCACGCCACCTTGCTGCATGGTCGATCGCTCATCAGTGTGAGCCTAGGCCGCGCCACTAGAATTGCCGCTATGGCACGCGCGCGACGCAGTTCAACTCCGGTCTCGCCGCGAGCTGGCTTTCGCGATCGGCACGGCCGAGGCATCCGAGCCGCCGTCACCGGTCCGCACCTTCCACTGCTTCGCAGTCGTGCCGACCTCTTCGACATGACTGTCGCCTCGACCGCCGAGTACCTCAAAGACGTCTGGCCGGCCGAGCTCGCATCCGTCAGCTTTGAAGTGGCTGGTCTTCCGGCCGATCTCACCGGAACGAGCCTCGATCGTTGGCGAGTGTTTGCCGCCGAGAAACGCGTCGTGCTCTACCGGCTGCCAATCGAGCGACTGTCGCGGCTACACAAGTACGACGAACCGCACCGACGCATGATGGTCGAATCGTGCGTTTTTCGAGCGGTCGCAGAACTGCTCGGCAAGGACCCGTGGGATCTCGCTCCCGAGCGCTTCCGGCACTTCTAGCACTTCCGGCGCTTCTGGCGCTTCTGGCGCCAGCTAAGGCCAGCTACGGGTAAATGACCACCGGTGACTCGACGTTGGCCCCTGAGCTGATCAGGTACGAGGCGAGCCTTCCGGCGGAGGCGAAGCTGATGCTCGCAAAGAGCCCCGCGCCCCGGTCGATGCGGTAACTCGCGCCTGCGAACACCTCCATCGCTACCGCGCCGCCGCCTGGCACCGTCACGATGGCGCCGTTGATGGTCGCGGTGATTGGCCCGGTGCCCGGGTTGGCCAGATGCAGCTGCGCGCCGTCTCCTGGCGCGACGGATGTGAAGGCAGCATCGCCCAACGGCGTCGCCGCCGCGAACCACGCGACGTCGCTCGTTCCGGCCGAGGTTGTTCCGGTCGAGGTTGTTCCGGTCGAGGTGGTTCCGGTCGATGGGCCTGGCGATTCGACGTCGGCGACCGTCGACGCGCGCACAGCGGCGATAACGGGAACCGTCGTCTCAACGATCACCGAATAGCTGCCATCGACGAGACTCTCGATCGGAACATCAGTGACGACTCCCGGCTGCACGACGAGCTGGAACGAAGCGCCTGCAGTCGAACCGCCGGCGCTTGAGCCTTCCGCACTCGAATCGCCTTCCGGGATGATGCGCACCGTCGCGGCCGCCTCTACCTCGCCTGGCACGTACAGCCGCAGTGTCGTTGGCAGGTCCTCGTAACCAGGCTCGCCGAGGCGCTCGCTCACGGCATCGGCACCGAGAACGACGAGGCCGGCAATCACGGTCTTCGTCGCCGGCACGGCGGTTGCCCCGACGATGTCGACACCGCCAGGCTCAATGCCTCGAACGATCGAAAACTGGAGGTTGGCCAAGATTGGGCCGCCGCGACTCGTGACGTGCACGACGAACTCGGCGAGGTCGGGTGCGAAGCCAGCGATCGAGAGAGTGCGCTGTCCGTTGGCTGGCACCGTGATTCCAGTGAGGCCTGGCGCCTCCACAGCGCCCTCTGGGCCGACAATCTCGATGGCGGCCGTCGAGGGCACCGCGTTGGGGTTAGCGAGCGTCAACAGCGTCGTGCGACCAACGGTGGTAGCCCCACCAACGAGCCAGATGTCGGTGCTCGGTACGTCGCAGGCCGCGGCCGCAAGCCCCCGGTAGTCACCGGAGTCGACGTCGTGGTACTCGGCTGCGGCAATGCTCGCCGTGTCGTCGTCGCCCGTAACGAGCACCGGCTCGCCCCCGCTCACCGCACCGCCTCCGGTCTGAAGCGAGACTGTGCTTGCCGAGCCAGCAGTGGCCGCCGTCACGTAGCGTGGCTGGCCGATTGCGAGGGCCGTCGAGGCGTTTTCACCGCCGAGCTCCCCGAGTCGCAGCACGGATCCCGGGCATACGAGTCGCGCGGGAGTCGGCACCGGCGTCACGGTGACGCCCGCAGGGCGCTGCTGAACAGTTGGCAGAGAACCGAGGGAGACGACGACGAGGGTCGCAGCGGCCACCCCAATTGCGATGACTCCACCGAGAATTCGAGTACTCATGACTATGGATGGCTTAGGCACTGTCATCCTCCTCAAAGGTGTCAGCTGGACTGTCGTCGTCAGTGCGCTCCGCCGCCGGTCTCAACCGCCGCCCCGTCGGCAGGGCGGTGATGGCGACGATGGCGAAGACGATGGCGAGCGCCGCGACCCAAAACGGACTCGGCGTCGGCTCGGCAACTTCGTCGACCTGGCCGAGGTACCGCCACAAGTACCCGTTGTCGGTCTCGCCGATGGCCACGAGGGTCGCGTCGGAGTCGAGGGCGTCGACCGCGCGCGTTCTGGCAACGATGGCGGGGGCGGAGTCGTCGGGCGCCGCAGGCACGAGTACGAACGAGATGCCGAGGCGCGCTAGTTCTGCGGCAGAGTCGAAGCCGCTGCGGCTGGCAAGGTTGCCGGCGAGGGTGGCGACCGCTTCATCCTCTGCCGTCAGCGCTGTTGCCGTAGAGCGCAGAGTCGACTGCTCATCGAGGGTCGTGCCGATGCCGCGGTGCACCGTGGCGGCGAGCGAGCCATCGGGTTGCGCGATCAGTTCGAGGGTGCCGATGCTCGGCGTCGTGGCGGCCTCTGCGGTGACGAACGCTGGCAGCATCCTGCCGTCGCTGTCGTGCACCGCAACAAGACCGAGCAGCGGCGCCGCGAGCAGCGGTATCGCGAGCACGATCGCGCCGCCGCTTGCCAATAGCGCCGGAATCGCAGCGGATGCGCCGAGAGCTTCCAGGGCGATAATCGCTGAGCCGACGAGTCCGAGCCAGTAGAGCGCGAGCGCCGCCCCTGGCCAAATGGCGAACGTCGCACTACCGACGTGACTGAGCTCGAGGTGCACGCTCGCGACAGCGAGCAGAAAGCCGAGCAACGAAAGGCTGAGCAGCGGCACCGCGCGGCGCGAGCCAGGCAAGAACGCCGCGAGCAGGGCGAGGGCGGCAAGCGGCGCGAGCAACGCAGCAACCGTCACCAGTGGTGCGGCGTACGGCAATCCGAGCGCCTCGGTGACTCCTGCCCATCCGCTAAAGCCGCCGGCCGGCGAGCCAAGTGCCAATTGCCAGCCGGATGTTGTGGCGCCGCCAAAAGGCAAGCCAGGCTCTGCCAGCAGCGAGAGCAGGTCGCCGCGCGCGCTGTGAGTCGCGATTAGTGGTGCGAACAGCAGCAGAGCTGGCACAGGAATGCCCAGCGTGCGATGCATCGACCGTGGATGCGTGAACGCCCACGCGAGCACGCCAAGCACGAGTCCCGGCGCCAGAATCGGCGCGCTCGCGACAACGGCCGCGAACAACAGCGCTGCGGCGCCCGCGGCCGACCAGTTCTTCGCCGCACCAACGACGGCGAGAACGAGCCACGGCAACAGCAGGTGCGCGATCGCGGCACCGAGGTGTCCGCCGTGCAGCGACGCGAGAAAGCTCGGCGCGAGGGCCCACAGAACGGCGGCCGCGAGTGGAGCCCACCCTCGCGTCGAGAATCGGGCGGCGCACGCCCATGCTGCGAGTGCGGCGAGGGGGATCGCCAACAAATAGAGTGCGACGACGCTCGCGGAGGGCGACCAGAAGGTCGCCGTGCCCAACGCAGCGAGCACGTAACTGAATGGGTCGGCGTCGATGGGATTACTCCACAGCTGCCCAAGCGTGCCAAGCGGCGCGAGTCCTCCCCCCGCAATCGCGGAGGCATTGAGCAATGGTGCGAAGCTGATCACGCCGACGAGGGCGAGCAGCAGAATCGTCCACGCTCCGCCGGAGGCGAAGAAACCGGGTCGCGGCGCGGCTGCTGATGAAACTCGTTGGTCGTTCTCGGTCAGCCGCTCGTCGTCGCGCGCGGCTTTATTCGCTGCGAGTTCACGTGCCTGGCTCGAGTGCACCCGCAGGGCACCGATCGCCGCCCACGGCAACTTTCGCGTCGCGGCGAGGCTGAGCCGCGCTGGCACGACACCCGAGTCGGTTGCTGCGCTCAGTGCCGAACCGAACTCTCCTGGCACCGCGAGTGGACGCTTGACCGCGAGAAGCCAGATCGACCGAACTAGCGCCAGCGGAAGCAGCGAGAGCCAGTGCAGCGGCAGAGCCCAGCCGGGGCTGTACACCAGCCGTCGGTGCAGGGCGGCGGCCCGAACCACCCGCGCGTTCGGGGCGGTGGCGGCGGTCGCGACGCGCGCCTCCGGCACCGCGACAACGCGGAATCCAGCAAGCCGTGTGCGAATGCAAAAATCGAGCGCATCGTCGGCCGCCGCCAGTTTCGGGTCAAAGCCGCCGAGCTTGTGCCACACAGCACGGCGCACCAACATGCCGTGGCTCGCGACGGCGAGCACGTCATCCCTGCGGTCATGCTGACCCTGATCACGCTCGTTGGTCACGAGTTGCCGCGTGGCGCCAAAGGGGGTGACCGACTCACCGAATCGAGCGATCACCTCGTGGTTCTCCCACCGCATGAGCTTCGACCCGGCGACGGCGACCGAGGGGGCGATTTCGACGGCGGCCAAAAGTTCGGCGAGCGCGGTGGGGGTTGGCGCATTGTCGTGGGCGAGTAGCCACAGCCATTCATCGTCAGAGCGGGCGGCACCCATCGCGGCGAGCGCGCCCGTGACGGCGGCTCCAAAGCCCGCCCGCGCCCGGATACGTACCCGATGGGTGGCGGGCGCGGCGGCGAGCGTCTCAGCCGTGCCATCGGTTGAGGCGGTGTCGACCAGCACGAGGGCGTCGGGTCGGCGCGACTGGGCTTCGATTGAGGCGAGGGTGCGAGAGAGGTACTTCGCGCCGTTTCGCGCGACAAGTACCGCCGTTACCCGAGCCTGCATCTACAAGAGACTAGGCGCGCTTGCGCAGCTTCCGTCGCTCCCGCTCGGAGAGTCCGCCCCAAATACCGAAACGTTCGTCATTCTCTAGCGCGTATTCGAGGCAGTGGGTGCGCACCTCGCACGACGAGCAGATCTTCTTCGCGTCTCTCGTCGAGCCGCCCTTTTCTGGAAAGAAGGCTTCTGGATCGGTCTGCGCACAGAGCGAGTCGGTCTGCCACGACAGGGTGTCGTCGTCGATCGCTGGCTTACGAAGCCCAGGAACCCCGAGCTTGACCGGATCGACGAACCAGTCTTCTGGCACCGCCGTCATGGACGCCGCAGCGCGAGGCGATTCCGCCTTGTGCTCTGTGTTCGCCATGCTGCCGGCCCTTCCCGCTCGATCGGGGGACCGAATGCGTTAGGGATAATTACACCGGTGTAGTTACCGAGAGTCAAGTCGTGGATCATAAAACTTTCAACCGGTTAACACGGGAGGGCGCGCGCGGCGTGTTGCGACGGATATCTCGGCTCTCGGGGCGGCGCTTCCCGGCTTCTCGACGCGGCGCTTCCGGGCGGCCGACGCAGCGCTTCCTGGCCGGCCTGGGCAGCAATTCGACGTTTTGCGAATTTCTGCCACCACTGGCAGACTTGTCTTAATCAGACAGTTTCTGCCAAGGAGTCTCATGCTGCGCTCAGTTGTTCTTCTCGCCCTCCCTGGCGTCGCGCCATTCGAGTTTGGTGTCGTCTGTGAGGTATTCGGCGTCGACCGCAGTTCGAGCGGTGGCCCGGCCTTTGATTTCACCATCGCGACGGCCGATCCCGGCCCGGTGCGCACCAGCCTCGGCTTCACAATGAATATCCCCAACGACCTCTCCGTCGCGGCGCACGCCGACCTGATCGCGGTCCCTGCCCACGAAATCACTGGAATCGACCAGCGCTATCTCCAGGTGATTCGAGAGGCGGAGGCGCGCGGGGCGTGGGTGCTCAGTGTCTGTAGCGGGGCATTTGCGCTCGCCCAGGCCGGAATCCTCGAGGGCCGAAGAGCAACGACGCACTGGATGCACGCCGCTCGGCTCGCTCGGCTCTACCCTGGCACCGAGGTCGACCCCGACGTGCTCTTCGTTGAGGATCGCAAGGTCGTCACGAGCGCGGGCACGGCCGCGGGCATCGACGCCGCGCTGCACATCGTGCGAAAAGAGCACGGCGCCGCTGCGACGAACGTGATCGCGCGAAGAATGGTCGTGCCACCGCAACGAGACGGCGGTCAATCGCAATACATCGAGAACCCGGTGCCTGAGTACCGCAACGACTCCTTCGCCGTCGTCGCTGACTGGATGCTCGAGAACCTAGCCGCCGACCTCACCGTCGACCAACTCGCCCGCAAGGCGCTCATGTCATCACGCACCTTCGCCCGACGATTCCGGGCTGACATGGGCACCACACCGGCAGCGTGGCTCAATCGGCAGCGCATCATGCGCGCTCAACAGTTGCTCGAGCGCTCCGACCGCGCCCTCGAGACGATCGCCCAGCAGACCGGCTTCGGCACCGCCGCGGTCATGCGGCACCACTTTCTCAAGGTGTTGCAGACGACACCGACCGCCTACCGGCGGGCGTTTGGGGCGCGGGAATCGGCGTAGCTGGCCAATAGCGCTCACCCGGCCTCGCTGTTAGCCTCGTAGGCGAGCAACCGTGCGATTGCCCCAGCGTTAGGAAGTTCCCGTGACAGACCCGAGCCTCACCGCGGCAAAGACCGACGTGCAGACTGTGGAACGAAATGGCGCCTCGGTCGCCCAGCGAATCGACGGAGTCAAAACTAGAACCACGACAAATCACATTGATCATCGAGGTACCGTTTTCGAGATCTTCGAGGGCGACATGGAGTTCTGGGTTACCCCGATTGTCTACGCCTACCAGTTCTCCGTGAGACCCGGATTGATCAAAGGCTGGGGCCTGCACGAGCACAAGATCGACCGCTACACGTTGATTTCGGGGGAAGTCATGGTCGTAATGTACGACCCACGACCGGAGTCACCAACACACGGGGTCGTGCAGAAGGTGTACCTCTCTGACCGCGGCGAACGCCAGCTAGTAATTCCTTCGAACGTGTGGCATCTCAGCGTCAATCTGGCTGACACCGAAGCGAGACTCATTAATTTTCCCACTGAGGTCTACAACCACGAGGCGCCAGATCGGCTGCTTCTTGCGTGGGACAGCCCAGAGATCCCGATTGATCTCGCGTCGCTCATGCCGTTCTTCTAGCCAGTGCTTGTTCCGTTCAACGCCGACACCCGCGTCACTCTTGGCATAGTCGCGCTCGGCACAGCACAGCGCCTAAAAGAGTGTCTCGACTCCGTTGCGTCTCACGTGTCACGCCACGATTTCTCCGTGGTCTGTGTTGTCAACCCGGCGACGGCTGATGCGAGCGCTGCGCTTGACTTCGCCATTCCTGAGGGGGTGCTGCTCATTGAGCAGAAGATCAATGTTGGCTGGCCTGGCGGTCTGCATGTCGTGAGTAGCCGTATCCGATCAGAGCTTCTCGTGTGGGTTCAAGAAGACATGCTTGTGCTGGACGGCTGGCTCGACGCCCTAGTTGACGCGGCCGACACGCACCAAGAACACGCCGCCTTTGGGTCGAGCTCGATCG
>JANONY010000392.1:0-1982 GCA_031421055.1 Actinomycetes bacterium
CGCGCTCGCGGCCGAAGCGAACCAGGATCGCTGGCGCACGCTGATCGAACGCTCCGGACTTGAAATCGGTGGATTTGATCCTGGTACGTGGGCGGAGAAGCGCGGCTCTCTTCACTATCAAGACACGTTCATCGTGACCAAGAGTTCGCAAACGATCACCTTCGTGCCGCCGACGTCGGCGACCGCGGGAGACGTCGTGGTGCTCACCGGCACGGCAACGAGCGGCCTCACGGTCAGCTACACGGCTGGACCGACTGGTGTGTGCTCGATTGCGCCAAGCGGCGACCTGCAGACTGGGCCAGGCGATGGCGAGTGCACCGTCACCGCGAGCCAGGTGGGCAACTCTGCCTACTTTGCAGCGACCGATGTGGTGCGCGTCATCAGCGTCACCCCTGGCCCGCCAGTCATCACCACGACGACACTGCCCGACGGAATCATTGACGGCGCCTACAGCCAGACTCTCGCGGCGGCAGGTGGCAACGGTAGCTACACACCGTGGGCGCTCACCGCGGGAGTTCTGCCGCAAGGCCTCTTCTTCAACACCACCACGGGTGAGATCTGGGGCACACCAACGGCGGCGGGCACGGTCCGGCTCACCTTCACGGTCGTCAGCGCCGGCCAGACGAGTGTTGAGCGCACCATCTACCTCACGATCGATAAGAAGCCGCAGTCAATCGACGCCTCCGACGTCACTCGCGAGTATGGATCCCTGCCGGTCACGGTCGGAGCTGGGTCGTCTGCTGGGCTGCCAGTGACTTATTCGGTCGTCGATTCGTCGGTCGCGACCGTCAGCGTTGGCATGATGACGCCGGTCGGCGTCGGCGCGACGACAGTGACGGCATCGGCAGCAGGAAATGACGAGTATGAGGCTGCACCAGACGTCACGTTCACGGTTACCATCACCCCCGTCACGGTCACGATCACCGCGTCGAGCCACTCGGTGACGCACGGTGACGGCGCTCCGACCTACTCGGCGACCTACGCGGGGTTCATCGGCGGCGAAGACGAGTCGGTGCTTACGACGGCACCGAGCTGCACGTCGAGCTACACGAGCAGCTCGAACGCCGGCTCAAACCCGCCCGTCACCTGCTCTGGCGCTGTCGCCGCGAACTACGTCTTCGTGTACGTCGCTGGCACCGTCACGATCGACAAAGCGACCCAGACCATCACCGTGACACCCAACGCCCTCGGCGAGATGCTGCCTGGTTCAACGCAGGCCTTCACGGCAACGAGCACCAGCGGCGAGACGGTGACCATCGTCGCGACCGGCGAATGCGGCTGGGCTGACGGGGTCATTACGGCGACCGCGATCGAAGGCATCTGCACCGTCACTGCCTCAGTCGGTGAGTCAACTAACTACTACGCCGCGACGGATGTCGTGCGCGAAACTGACGTCACAGCCGCGGCAAAGAGCAACCGCACCATTTCACTCGAGTTGGATGTGCCTGGCTTAAGTCACACGCTGCTCGAGGCGCTCACCGGCACTGCGACGGTCGGTCCAACCGCTCCCGTTCTTTACTCGGTGACGATCGACTCTGATGGAGTCTGCTCGATCGACGAAGCCACGGGAGTCATTGCCCTTCTCGGCGTCGGAACGTGCACGATTGTCGCACGGGTGGCCGAAACAGGCGAGTACAACCCGGCAGAGGCGACCCTCGCCTTCGCGGTGACCCTGGCCAGCCGCACGCTGGCACTCACGTCGACCCCGACCACCGCATGGGTCGGTAACGTCATGAACCTCATCGCTACACCCTCCGCGGGTGGCGGAACCATCAGCTACGCGCTACTCAACGGCACGCTCAACTGTGCGCTCGCGGGCAACGTGGTGACGGGACTCCAGTCGGGCGATTGTGACGTTCGAGCGAGCATCACGGCATTCGGTTCTTATGAGAGCGCAACCTCATCCACCGTCACCTTGACGGTGACCGCACCGAGTAGCTCGCCAACGCCAACGCCGACGCCGACGCCAACGCCGACGGAAT
>JANONY010000393.1:0-2845 GCA_031421055.1 Actinomycetes bacterium
GAGGACATCGTCCGAGGCGCCCAGCGTCCTCTGTTTCGCGAACGCCCCGCACTGCCACCTCACCCGCAGGGTCCTCCGTTTCGTGAACGCCCCGCACTGCCACGGCACCCGCAGAGACCACCATTCCGCACACGGAACAGAGGACATCCTCCGCGATGCCTCTGCGTCCTCTGTTTCGTGAACGCTCCGCACTGCCACGGCACCCGCAGGGTCCTCCGTTTCGTGAACGCCCGACACACCCGCGGCACCCGCGGCACCCGCAGCACCCGCAGCACCCGCAGAGTCCTCCGTTTCGTGAACGCCCCGCACTGCCGCGACGCCGCGGCACCCGCTACCTAGGGCGCGACGCGTCCGTTGTCGTTGAAGGCTGCGTGCGTGAGCGGCATGAGATCGGCGAAGTGGGTTTCCATCTGCTCGGCCGCCATCTCGATTTCTCGCTGTGGAAAGGAGGGAAAGTGGCTTCCCTCGCGCTTGGTGCGCAGCGAAAGGAAGTTCATCAGCGAGCGCGCGTTCATCGTGACGTACATCGACGAGTAGATGTTGAGCGGCAGCACGATGCGGGCGACTTCTCTGGCGATCCCGGCGTCGAGCATCCGCTGGTATGAGTCGAACGCATCCGTCGAGATTCGGCGGCCCTCGCTTTGCACGAGTTCGGTCTGCTCAGGGGTTCCAGGCTCGAAGTCGTAGGCGCCGGGCTTGCCGACTTGCACAAGGTTGCGCTCTGCGGCTGGCACGTAAAAGACCGGGTTGAGCTCGCGGTAGCGTCCGCTCTCTTCGTTGTATGAGGCGATGCGGTGACGCATGAACTCGCGGAACACAAAAATCGGGGCATGTACGTAGAACGTCATCGAGTTGTGCTCGAACGGTGAGCCGTGACGGTCGCGCATGAGGTAGTTGATCAGCCCGGACGAGCGCGAGGTATCCAGATTTTCATCGTGCGCTTGTTCAAGAGTTTTCTCGCCCTGCGTCGAAACACGGGCGGCAAACAGCACGTCGGAATCGCTCGCGCTCGACCGCACCAACTCGACAGCAATATCGGAACGGAACACGGGAGTCTTAGAATCACCAGGCACGGCTCTTACGATAGCGACCGGCGCAGGCACTCGATGCGTAACAGTCCGTCATAGAGCATAATTCGCGGCGAAACCAACGTACTTTGGCTAGATGACTCCGGCCCTCCTCGCAATCGTGTCACTCGTGGCGCTCGCGACGGTGCTGGGATTCGCGCAGCGCGCGTTCAGCGGGCGCGCTCGCCCACAGACCAAGAGCATCGATTTGCCGGTCGAAGTCATTCTCGGCTCTGACGCAACGCTGTTGCAGTTCTCGACCGAAGTGTGTAGCCCGTGCCGCGCGACGCACACCGTGCTCGACTCGCTCTCGCGTGAGCGCAGCGGCCTCTCGCACGTCGATCTCGACATCACGCACCGCCGGGACCTCGCGAGCAAGTACAACATTTTGCAGACACCGACCACGCTGATCCTCGACGCGAGCGGCACCATTCGTGCACGCATCGGTGGGGCCGCGCGCCGCGACACCGTGCTCGCAGAGCTTGACCGCATTCTCGCCCCAGCAGCGTAGAAGGAGCACCCCTCATGCCATCGAAGCCCGGAATCGACCCGCGCGGATCCCGTTTTAGCGCTGGAATCACCGCCGTGCTTCTGCTCGTGGTGGTCGGACTCGGGCTCAGCAATCTCACCGTCGCGTCGACGGCGCTGTTCGCGGTAATCTTCGCCATCTTCGCTTGGGGTGCCTTCGCGGGCGTCCAGCGCCACCCCTACGGCCTCCTGTTCAAGAAGGTTGTGCGCCCCCGACTCGCGGCGCCGAAAGAACTCGAAGACCCAACTCCCCCGACCTTTGCGCAAGGCGTCGGCTTCGTCATCACCGGTCTTGGCCTCGGGCTGCAGCTGCTCGGTGTTCCCTACGCGGTCGTGATTGCCGCATCCGCCGCCTTCATCGCGGCCTTCCTCAACTCGGTTTTCGCTTACTGCCTCGGCTGCCAGATCTACCTGCTGCTCGTTCGAGCTGGCATTCTCAACCGCAAGGGTGCCGCTGCCGCGTAACCCGCCTAGGGTGGAACTGACGAAAGGGTTTCACCATGTCAGTGACCAGCGAATCAACAACCCTGTGGTTTGGCGACTTGCTCAGCGGGTCGGGCACAACATCCCTCGACTCGTCGGACGCTGCGGAGTTTCCGGTCTCGTGGACCGCGCGTTCCGAGGGCGTCGCGAGCAAGACCAACCCGGAAGAACTGCTCGGCGCAGCGCACTCGTCGTGCTACTCGATGGATCTCTCGAGCCGCCTGGCCAAGAACGGCACACCCCCGGAAAGTCTGCAGGTGACCGCGGCCGTGACCTTTGAGCCAGGCACCGGCATCACCGGCAGTCATCTGCTGGTCAGCGCGAAGGTCGCTGGCATCAGCCCGGATGACTTTCAGCGCATCGCCGAAGAAGCGAGGCAGGGCTGCCCTGTGTCGCGCGCGCTGTCTGGCATTGATGTCACTCTCGAGGCCAGTCTCGCCTGATGCACGTCATCATTGCCGGGGCCTCTGGCTACGTCGGCACAGAACTAAGCCACCAACTCGCGGCGGCAGGGCATACCGTCACCCGACTCGTGCGCCGTGCGGCACAGGGGCCGAGTGAGTCGCAGTGGGCGCCCGCTCGCGGCGAGATTGCGGCGGATGTGATGACCGGCGTCGACGCCGTCATCAACCTGTCTGGCGCATCCCTTTCTCGGCTGCCCTGGACGCCACGCTACAAGCGCGAGATTCTGCGCTCACGGCTGGACGCGACGAACACCCTCGCGCGCGCGATATCGTCGGCGGCGACACCGCCCTCCGTTTTTCTCA
>JANONY010000394.1:0-4352 GCA_031421055.1 Actinomycetes bacterium
AATACCGCCGAAGATCGCCGCAACCTCATCCCCGGTGCATTCGCGCGGCGCGGCGGGTGCGCACGCGGTGAGCGTCGTCACGGTGGCGAGAACAACGACGACGGCGAGGGCTGAGCGCATTCCTGAAGTCTACGGAGCACAAGAATCGCGCAAGCACACTTTTCGCCGGCGCGACACCCGCCTGCTGGCCGTCGGTCGCCGGGCGTTCATCTGAGGTCCATACCGCCTGAACATGCGGATCTCTGTGATTGGTTGCGGCTACCTCGGTGCTGTACACGCGGCGGCGTTGGCGAGGCTCGGCCACGATGTGGTCGGTGTCGATCTCGACGAGCGCAAGGTCGCGATGCGAGACTCTGGGCTGTCGCCATGCTTTGAACCCGGATTGCCAGAGCTGCTACTCGAGGGTCTGGTGAGCGGTCGGTTGCGGTTTAGCACCTCAATCGAAGCGGCTCGTGGAGCCGCCGTGCACTCTCTCGCCCTCGGCACTCCGCAAGGCCCCAACGGGTCGGTTGACTTGAGCCACTTGCTTACGGCGGTCGCCGATCTGCTGCTCGTGCTTCGTGAGGGTGACCTCGTTGTCGGAAAGTCCACGGTTCCCGTCGGAATGGGTCGAACAGCGAGGGTCACATCCTGCCCGGCATTCGCAGAGCGGCAGCGCGATAGCGGTCGAGGTGTACCGATTGCCGGTGTCCGCGGTGGGAGACTTCATCCGCCACGTCTCTGCACCGCTCGCGGTCGGAACTGTGCAGTTGGCCGATGGCTCAAACGTTCACGGCTTCGTGTGCGAGCCCATTGGTGCGGCCGGCGCCGCCGACATCACCCCGTTCGGCGGCTGGCGCGCGTTCCACGCCACCGGCTCAGCCAGTCACGCAATACTTGAGCGATGAGGCGCGCGCTCGAAGCTCTGCTTGCTGTGCTGATCGCGGCTGCCGTGCTGCCGACTGCGGTCGACCACCTCGCGGCTCCAGCAGGCCCGAGTGCTGACGAAGTCGCCGTGCGCAATCAGGAGGTCGCCGATGCCACGTGGGATTCCTTGCCCTTCTCTCCGGGGTTCGAGCGGCCGGAGGTCGAAATCGGCGAGTCCATCTCGGAAGACGAGTGGCCGCTCGCCTTCGGGACGTGCCTCGGCGAGATGGGTTTCGAAGGCTCGGTTTCTACGGGACCCGACGGCATCCCCCAACCACAGAGCACCCAGATCATGGATGATCAGGCCCTGCTCGCCTTCTACACGTGCGTCGTCGCGCATCCAAAGCAATTCACGACTCGCAGCTTCTACTCTGCAGCGCAACTCGACTACCAATATGAGCACTTCACTACGTGGCTGATACCGTGCCTTGCTCAGCACGGCTACCGACTCATGGACTCGATGCCAACTGCAGAAGAGTTCCACGATCTCGGCGGGGGCTGGTCGCCGTTCTCCGCACTCGACGACCCCACAGGGAGGCCCGTCGACACCGAGTCGGACTACGTGCAAGTGACGGCGCTGTGCGGAGCAATGTCTGTTGGACTCAGTTAGAGCCGTTCCGTACTTGGCGTATAACGCGAAAACTTTGCCGACCTAGTCGGCGAGACTAGGCGCATAATTTAGGCGTGGGCACTCGACGTCGAGCCGCGGCAGCCCTTATCGCCTGTTTGCTTGTGACGAGTTGCGCCGCAACCACGACGCGCGCGGCCGACCCGTCCGACGTTGAGTTGCAGGTGCAACTCGCGCTCGATGACGCGTGGACTCCATCGCCTGGCAGCAATGCGCGTCCGCCGTCGGGGGCAGTCCGCTTTGCCCTGCCAATGGCTGGGGCCGCTGGATGCATCACTGCATGGTTGCGTCTGGCTACGACAACTTTGACTTCAGTCGCATCAGTGGGTTCACCAACGACGGTGAACTCGTAGAGCACACGGGGCTGAGGGGCTCGCGTGGTGCTACTGCGCACGGCAGTTTCCTGAGTACGACACCGTCTTTACCAGGTTGTCGCTCACCCAACTTGATGCGCTCTACGGCTACTACGAGCGCTGGCTCGTTCCGTGCCTTGCCGCACATGGCGGTGGCGTGGTCGAGATTCCCAGCCGTGAGGAGTTTGTCGACGGGGGCGACGGTGCGCCTGGGTGGTGGAATCCCTACCTTGAGAGCACGCGGCCCGCATCCATGACCGGCGTCATCGCCCAGTTCGCCGAGCGCCCGCCGTACCTGCCAACTGGGTCGTCTGCTACCCCATGAGCCACAGAGCGCCGCTGAGTTTCGGCCTGACGGTCCTGTTTCTCAGCTCGCGCTCGGGTCTTGCGCAAGCACCGCTGTATTCCGCGCCGATCACGACCGCGTGATCGCGCTATGTGGGCCGGATCGCCCGCCGTTGTCACAGGGAGTGAGTCCATAGCCGCATTTCTGGGCCACCTGCTACCCTGATTGAAGCAATACCGGAGCAGGCTGGCAAGAAGCTGGTCACCGGTGGTGACTTACTGGAAACCGACACGCTCGATCCGCCAGTGATTTTCTACTGTTGACCAGACGCGCCCCACTCACAGTGAGTTCACGCGTACACACGTCCTCTGCCTCCTCCTGCTCGGTGTTGTAGTGCCATTCGGCACGAGACGAGTCGCGCCCATACGGGGAGCGATCATCGCCCGTAGGGCGAGCTAAAAAGCACCGCAACAAAGAGGAGAAACCCTAATGGAGGGTCCAGAAATCAAGTTCGCCGAAGCCATTCTCGATAACGGCAAGTTCGGCAAGCGCACGGTCCGATTCGAGACCGGTCGACTCGCGCAGCAGGCACAGGGTGCCGTTGCTGCGTACCTCGACGAAGACACCATGATTCTCAGTGCGACAAGCGCTGGCAAGCACCCGCGTGACGGCTTCGACTTTTTTCCGCTAACCGTGGATGTTGAAGAGCGTTCGTACGCCGCAGGCAAGATCCCGGGCAGCTTCTTCCGTCGCGAAGGCCGCCCGAGCACCGAGGCGATTCTCGTCTGCCGACTGATCGACCGCCCCCTGCGCCCGACCTTCGTTGAGGGCCTGCGCAACGAGGTGCAGATCGTCATCACGGTGCTCAGCATCGCGCCAGGCGAGTTCTACGATGCGCTTGCTATCAACGCGGCATCGGCGTCGACCCAGATCTCTGGGTTGCCGTTCTATGGGCCGGTTGGCGGAATCCGCCTCGCTTTGATTGGCGATCAGTGGGTCGCATTCCCGAAGCACGAGCAGCTTGCTGACGCCGTGTTCGACCTCACCGTCGCCGGCCGCTTGGTCACCGATAAGGATGGCAAAGAAGACGTCGCCATCATGATGGTCGAGGCCGAGGCGACCGAGGGCAGCTGGGACCTGATCAAGGCCGGTGCAACCAAGCCAGACGAGGCCGTCGTTGCTCAGGGCCTGGAGGCGGCAAAGCCGTTCCTCACGCAGCTGATCAAAGCGCAGAAGTCGCTCGCCGAGCAGGCCGCGAAGCCGATCCAGGACTTCCCGCTGTTTCCGCCGTACTCTGACGAGGCCTACAACGCCGTCGCCGAGATCGCGCACGACGAGCTCGTGGCGATCTACCAGATCGTTGATAAGCAGGAGCGCCAGGGCAAGGACGACGAGCTCAAGGAGCGCGTCAAACTCGCCATCAACGAGAAGGCCAGCAATGGCGAGCTCGGTGGCGACGTGCCCCCGATGGTTAGCGCCGCCTACAAGTCGGTCAGCAAAAAAATTATGCGCACCCGCGTGCTCAAGGAGGGCATCCGCATCGACGGCCGTGGCCTGAGCGACATTCGTGCGCTCGATGCCGAAGTGCAGGTCATCCCGCGCGTTCACGGCTCGGCGATTTTCCAGCGTGGAGAGACGCAGATTCTCGGTGTTACCACCCTGAACATGCTCAAGATGGAGCAGCAGATTGACTCGCTGAACCCCGTCACCAAGAAGCGCTACCTTCACCACTACAACTTCCCGCCCTACTCGACCGGTGAGACCGGTCGCGTCGGTAGCCCGAAGCGTCGCGAGATCGGGCACGGCTTCCTCGCCGAGCGCGCCCTCGTGCCGGTTCTGCCGCCGCGTGAAGAATTTCCCTACGCGATCCGCCAGGTGTCTGAGGCCCTCAGCTCCAACGGTTCGACCTCGATGGGTTCTGTCTGTGCGTCGACGCTCTCGTTGCTCAACGCGGGTGTTCCGCTGCGTGCCCCGGTTGCCGGAATCGCGATGGGACTGATTTCTGATGTTGTGGACGGCGAGACGCGCTATGCGGCTCTGACCGACATCCTCGGTGCAGAAGACGCTCTCGGCGACATGGACTTCAAAGTCGCCGGTACGGCAGACTTCGTGACCGCCATTCAGCTCGACACGAAGCTCGCTGGGCTTCCATCGAGCGTTCTGGATGGTGCACTCAAGC
>JANONY010000395.1:0-3188 GCA_031421055.1 Actinomycetes bacterium
CGGCGTGTCGCAATCCATCCTCGATCAGCGTCAGCGCCGTCACCTAGCGCCTCCGCCTTCGGCGTACTCACGAAAAGGAGGACGCCGAGAATGTCCTCCTTTTCGTGAGTGTCCAATGAGCCTTTGCGGGCGTCGGGCGCATCGCCCTTTGCGGGCGTCGGGCGCATCGCCCTCGCACAGCGACCCCGACCCAACCTCCGCTACGGTTGAACCCGTGCCAGCCGACGTCTCCGAAACCCTCAACTCCCAGTCGAACGACCCGAGTTTCGACGACGTCTGGGACGAACTGCAATGGCGCGGCCTCGTGCACGTCTCGACGAACGAAGGCGAGCTCAAAGAGATACTCGCCGGCGACCCGATCACCTACTATTGCGGCTTCGACCCGACCGCTGCGAGCCTGCACCTCGGCAATCTCGTGCAACTGCTGCTCATGCGTCGACTGCAGCTCGCGGGCCACAAACCGCTCGGACTCGTCGGCGGCTCGACCGGGCTCATTGGCGACCCGCGGCCGACGGCCGAGCGCACCCTGACCGACCGCGACACCGTCGTTGAGTGGGTCGGCTACCTCCAGGCGCAGGTCAGCAAGTTCTTGAGCACCGAGGGGCCGAACGCGATGCGACTGGTCAACAACCTGGACTGGACCGCACCGCTCAGCGCCATCGACTTCTTGCGTGAGATCGGCAAGCACTACCGGGTCGGCACAATGCTCAGGAAAGACGCGGTGAGCGCTCGCCTCAACAGCGACGAGGGCATCAGTTACACCGAGTTCAGCTATCAAATTTTGCAGGGACTCGACTTTCGAGAGCTCTACCTCACCTACGGCTGCGTTCTTCAGACCGGCGGAAGCGACCAGTGGGGCAACCTCACGAGCGGCATCGATCTGATCAAGCGCAGCGAGGGCGCGAGCGTGCACGCGATCGGTACGCCGCTCATCGCCAACAGCGACGGCACCAAGTTTGGCAAGAGCGAGGGCAATGCGATCTGGCTCGATCCAGCGCTCACCAGCCCCTACGCGCTCTATCAGTTCTGGCTCAATGCCGACGACGCGGATGTGATCGACCGCCTCAAAGTCTTCACCTTCCTCTCCAGGGCAGAGATCGACGCGCTTGCGGACGCGGTTGAGGCGGAGCCCTTCAAGCGCGCAGCGCAGCGCACACTCGCGCTTGAGGTCACGACTCTCGTGCACGGTGCCGCCGCGACCGCGGCTGCCGTTGCCGCATCCGCCGCCATTTTTGGCAATGGAGATTTGGCTGCCGTCGACGCGAGGACTCTCGAGGCGGCGCTGCGCGAGTTGCCCAACACCACGAGCGCACCCGACGCCCTCGTGGCGCAGCTGCTCGTCGACACCGGCCTCAGCGCCAGCCTGAGCGCTGCCCGCCGTTCGATCGCCGAGGGCGGGGTGTACCTCAACAACTTCACGGTGGGGGATGAGGCAGCAACCATCGCCGACTTCACCCTGCCGAGCGGCATGGCGGTTCTGCGTCGCGGCAAGAAAACTCTCGCCGGCATCTTCATCGCGTAGTAGCTGACCTAACCGCGTAACGCGGTTGACGCACGCCTTCGCTATCATCGAGCAAGGCGAGACTTGGTCGCCTTCAACTTTGCCTTCCCTTTCCCTGGAGACACATGACGCTACCCACCGGTGACAATCCGAATCGCCCCGACCCCGGCTTCGAATTTTTGCTCGCACAACAATCGGCCCCGATCCTGCCAAAGCAGGCCTCCGGTCAGGGCGGCATGCAACAGCGACCGCGCGGCAATAGGCGCCGCCGCGCGCGGGTCGACACCCGCTCGCTTGCGCTGCCGATCGTCGGTGCTGTCGTGGTGGTTGCCGTCGTCGTCGGTGCTGGGCTTGCGTGGCTGTCGTTCGTGCAGGTATCAGAAGATCAGGTGCGAGCCGATTCTTCCGCGATGTGCAGCGACCTCGCCGCGACGCCAGGGGTGCTAGACCAACCGGGGTTCGGCTGGCCGACGGATGGGGCGAACCTCACGGCGACCCTCGAGTCAATGACGGCCTACCGTGACCGCTGGAGCGCACTCGCCGCATCGGCTGCCCCAACCATCAAGCCCGACGTCGCCGCGGTCGCGAATGCGGCGACGACCATCGTTGAAGGCATCGCGATTTCGAAGACGATTGACCGCCCCGGCAGCCTCGCGCAGATGCAATCCGTCACGACGGCGACCGCAATCGTCAGCTGGGTCGACAAGTATTGTGCCTAGGATCCGCGCGACTTTCTCGCCTCGACTCGGCGCGACACGCCCGGGATTGACTGTAGTTTGGTGCGGCCCGGTTCACACCGTAAAGTAATCACTTGTCACCCCAAAGGTGCGGAAGAGCTGCTTAGCTCTCCGGCCTCAAGAGGGACTAAATCCGGTAAAAAACTTCAGCCCTCGGGTTGCAGATTTACTTGGACGAATTACCCATTGATCGGCCGTTAGGTCGGCGAGTCGGAATCAAAGATCCCGGCGCGGCGATTTGACAGCAGGCTGCTCGATGGTAGGTTAGAGCAGTTGCCCTAAATTCGAACCGCGAGGTGAGATTTGGGAGCGCCCGATCCTTGAGAACTCAACAGCGTGCACAATGTCAAATGCCAAAAACCCGACTGTGCCATCACGACCTAGCTTTTAGCTAGCCGTGTGTCACAGCGGATTCCTTTGGAAAAAGATATAAACAAAACAAAGCAAGTCAGTATTGATTTGTTCTTGTCAGTTTCAAACTTGTCACCTTTCGACCCATTCCGGTCGTAGGTGGCGCTAGATGTGCCGGGCTACTTCAGATTCGTCTGTAGCTAGTCCCGAGCAATCAAACATTTATGGAGAGTTTGATCCTGGCTCAGGATGAACGCTGGCGGCGTGCTTAACACATGCAAGTCGAACGGTGAAAGAGGAGCTTGCTCCTCTGGATCAGTGGCGAACGGGTGAGTAACACGTGAGTAACCTGCCCCAGACTCTGGGATAAGCACTGGAAACGGTGTCTAATACCGGATACGAGCTTCAGCCGCATGGCTAGGAGCTGGAAAGAATTTCGGTCTGGGATGGACTCGCGGCCTATCAGCTAGTTGGTGAGGTAACGGCCCACCAAGGCGACGACGGGTAGCCGGCCTGAGAGGGTGACCGGCCACACTGGGACTGAGACACGGCCCAGACTCCTACGGGAGGCAGCAGTGGGGAATATTGCACAATGGGCG
>JANONY010000396.1:0-7933 GCA_031421055.1 Actinomycetes bacterium
GCACGCGCGGTGTGCGTCGGTTAGAGCGCGGCGACCGCCGTTACCGTCACAACGGCCACCCCGGCCTCTTCTGAGGCGAGCAGGTCGACGGTCGCGGTGATGCGCCAGTCGTGGTCTCCGGCCGGGTCGGCGAGAATCTGCTGCACCCTCCACTGAAACGCGCCCTCCTCAACCATGAGCATCGCCGCGCTGCGAGCGTCGGCGTCGGTGCCGATCGAGTCGTGGGCCGCGTAGTACTGCTCGAGGGCGGCATCCCAATCGAACTCCGGGTCGAGCTCGGCGAGCGCCTCGACGTTGTCGAGCGCCGCGAGTTGCACCCGCCGAAACAGCTCGTTGCGCACGAGCACACGGAACGCCCGCGGGTTCGCCACGACCGACGGAGGCGGAGGCGGCAGCACCGGCCCCTCGACCGGCGCGGTCGGGTTGATCAACTGCTCCCACTCATCCAGCAGGCTCGAGTCGACCTGCCGCACCAGCTCGCCGAGCCACTCGATGAGGTCGAGCAGCTCGTCGTCTTTCGCCTCGTCTGGAACCGTCTGCCTGATCGCGCGATAGGCATCGCTGAGGTAGCGCAGCACGAGCCCCTCGCTGCGAGCGAGGTTGTAGTAGCCCACGTAATCGGCAAAGGTCATCGCGCGCTCGTACATGTCGCGCACGACCGTCTTCGGCCGCACCTCGAAGTCGGCAACCCACGGCTGGGTCTTCGCGTACTCCTCGTAGGTCGCGTCGAGCAGCTCTTTGAGCGGCTGTGGATGCACGATCTGCTCAAGCAGCTCCATGCGCTGGTCGTACTCGATGCCCTCGGACTTCATGGCAGCCACCGCTTCGCCCCGCGCGAGAAACTGCTGTTGCGAGATGACAGGACGCGGATCGTCGAGAGTCGCCTCGATGATCGAAATGACGTCGAGGGCGTAGGTCGGGCTCTGGGGGTCGAGCAGCTCGAACACCGCGAGCGCGAACGGGGAGAGCGGCTGGTTGAGCGCAAAGTTGGGTTGAAGGTCGACGGTGAGCCGGATGCCCGCCCTCGACTTGCCCGCTTGTGTGGGTGTGTCGACCGAAGCACCCGCAAAAGCGGGCAACTCGAATTGCTCGACCACGCCGGCGGCGCGCAGGGTGCGATAGATCGCGAGCGCCGTGCGCGCGAGTACAAGCTGCCGCGCCCACGGCTCGTGACTACCGAAGATGAGATCGCGCATCGAACCGAACGCGTCGCCGCCGCGCGCGATCACGTTGAGGATCATCGAGTGACTGACCTGCATGCTCGAGGTCAGCGTCTCTGGCTCAGCCGCGATGAGCCGCTGAAACGAGGGCTCGCCCCACGACACGAACCCCTCTGGCGCCTTCTTGCGCACGATTTTCTTGAGCTTCTTCTGGTCATCCCCCGCCTTCGCGACGAGCCGCACATTCTCTGCCTCGTGCTCCGGCGCCTGGCACAGAACCGAGCCGGCCGTGTCGTAGCCGGCGCGCCCCGCGCGACCGGCGACCTGGTGAAATTCTCTGGCGGTCAGCTGCCGCATCCGAGTGCCGTCATATTTGGTGAGCCCCGTCAGCAGCACCGTTCGAATCGGCACATTGATGCCGACGCCGAGGGTGTCGGTGCCGCAAATCACCCGCAGCAGCCCCTGTTGGGCGAGCTGCTCGACCAGCCGTCGGTACTTGGGAAGCATGCCAGCGTGGTGCACCCCAATACCCGAGCGGATGAGACGGCTGAGCGTCTGCCCAAACCGCGTCGTGAACCGAAAGGCTCCAATCGCGTCGGCGATCTCGTCCCGCTGCTCCTTGGTCACGATGCGTACGCTCGAAAGCGCCTGCGCCCGCTCGAGTGCCGCCGCCTGCGAGAAGTGCACGATGTAGACGGGCGCCTTGCGCGTCGCGAGTAGCTCTTCGACGGTTTCGTGCACGGGCGTCAACGCGTACTCGTAGCTGAGCGGCACGGGTCGGTCGACGCCGGTGACGACGGCGGTCTCGCGGTCGGTGCGCAGCGAGAGGTCGTCGGCAATGCGGGAGACGTCGCCGAGGGTCGCTGACATCAGTACGAACTGCGCCCGCGGCAGCGTCAACAACGGCACTTGCCACGCCCAGCCGCGTTCTGGGTCGGCGTAGAAGTGAAACTCGTCCATGACGACGAGGTCGGCGTTGGTCTCTGCTCCCCCGCGCAGCGCGAGGTTGGCGAGAATCTCGGCCGTACAGCAGATGATCGGCGCATCCGGGTTGACCGATGAGTCGCCGGTGACCATGCCGACGTTCTCTGCGCCGAAGATCTCGACGAGGGCGAAAAACTTTTCGCTCACGAGCGCCTTGATCGGAGCCGTATAGTAGCTGCGCTTGCCCTGCCCGATCGCGACAAAGTGCGCCCCGATCGCGACGAGTGACTTGCCCGTGCCGGTCGGCGTGCTGAGAATGAGGTTCGCGCCAGAGATGATCTCGATGAGCGCTTCCTCTTGCGCCGGGTACAGCGCGAGTCCGCGATGCTTCCAATATGAGGCGAATGCGTCGAAGGCCGTATCGGCGTTGTATGGCACAGGCACGAGGTCGAGAAGCGCAGTTGCCATGGGTAGAGCGTAGCTCTTGACAGACATTGGCTAATGCCATTAGCTTTTAGCTATGACCATTAGCTTCCTTGATCGCAACGACGGCCGCATCGCCTTCGATTGCATCGGCGACGGACCTCTCGTCGTCTGCCTGCCCGGCATGGGCGACCTTCGCTCGAGCTACCGCCACGTCGCGCCAGCAATCGCGGCGGCAGGATACCGAGTCGTGACCGCCGACCTTCGTGGCCACGGCGACAGCGATACGAGCTTCTCGAGCTATGACGACGCGGCCGCCGCGAGCGACCTGATCGCCCTCGTCGAGCGCCTTGGCGGGCGCGCGACGCTCGTCGGCAACTCGATGGCAGCCGGCGCCTCGGTGATCGCGGCTGCGGCTCGCCCCGAGCTCGTCAGCGGCCTCGTGCTGCTCGGCCCCTTCGTGCGCAACCCACCCATGAACGCCGTGGCCACGGTGCTGATGCGGGCTCTATTCGGCGCCCTGATGGCACCGCCGTGGGCTGCAGCGGTATGGAAGAGCTACTACCCCTCACTCAACGCGGGCCAGAAGCCGTCCGACTTCGCCGAATACATCGCAAGCGTTTCGGATGCGATGAAGCGCCCCGGCCACGCCGCCGCCTTCTCAAAAACCACCAGAACCAATCACGACCAGGCCGAGGCCGTGGTGACAAGCGTCCCGGCTCCGGCGCTCGTGCTGATGGGATCGCTGGACCCGGACTTCAAGGACCCCGCAGCCGAAGCAGCCTGGATCGGCGAACACCTGAACGCAGAAATCGTCATGGTGCCGGAGGCCGGCCACTATCCCCAGTCGCAGCGGCCCGACGTCGTGTTGCCGGCGATGCTGTCTTTTTTGAAAAGAACAGCGAATGCCTAGGGCGGGCCTCGACGCCGAGCGAGTCGTGACCGAAGCGGTCGCCGTCGCTGAAGAGGTCGGCATCGCCAACCTGTCCCTCGCAGCCATCGCCGTGCGCTTCGGCGTCAAGGTACCGAGCCTGTACAAGCACGTCGCGGGGCTCGACGACCTGAAGCAGCGCGTGGCGGTGCGGGCGCGCGGCGACCTCGCGGCGGCACTGGAGGCGGCCGGTGAAAGCCTTGGAGCTTTGGCTCGTGCGTATCGGGATTGGGCGCGGGCTCATCCCGGGTTGTATCCGGCTACTCTGCGCGCGCCTCTCGACGGCGATGCCGACGATCTCGCTACGAGCACCCGAGCGATCACTGTTATTTACGGCGCGCTCGCGCAGCTCGGGGTAGAGGGCGATGCGGCGATCGACGCGACGAGGGCGCTGCGGGCGACGTTGCACGGATTCGTGTCGCTCGAAGCCGCCGGCGGGTTCGGGCTGCCACGCGACATCGACCGCAGCTTCGCAACCGCCGTCGCGTTGCTCGAGGGCTCGCTGCGGGGCTGAGCGTGCCGCGCGTGCGGCAGTGCGCCGCATAGTTGGCCGCGCGGCGGCTATAACCTACGCGCGGCCAACTGTGCGCAGCGCGGCCGGGGCTCCCGGCGGATGGCAGCCGTGCGACCCGGCGTACAATTTCGTGTGGCCTCCGAGAGCATTGACCCCGTCGAACTCGCGACGACTCTCAGGGTTCTCGGCCAACTCGCGCAGCTCGACGACGACGATCCAGACTTCGTTACCGTGCGTCGCGCCACCGCCAAGATGTTCAAGGCTGTCAAGCAGGTGGGCCGACGCGAGAAGCGGGCAGCCATCGCCGATGCCGACCGTGCGGTCGTTGCGGCCACGGCCACCGGCGCGCCCGACCGCATCGACGACGAGACGCGCGGCATCCCCCTTGCGACGCGCACAGAGAACCCGACGGCCGGCGAACTCATCAAGCCGCGCTCGTGCTACATCTGCAAGCAGCAGTACACGATCGTCGACGCCTTCTACCACCAGCTCTGCCCGAATTGCTCGGCGATGAGCCACGCCAAGCGCGACGCCCGCACCGACCTCACCGGCAAGCGCGCACTGCTGACCGGCGGCCGCGCGAAGATCGGCATGTACATCGCACTTCGCCTGCTTCGGGATGGCGCCCACACCACGATAACCACGCGATTTCCGCGAGACGCGGTGCGGCGCTTCACCGCCCTCCCCGACTCCGCCGACTGGATCGACCGACTGAAGATCGTCGGCATCGACCTGCGCGATCCAGCACAAGTAATAGGACTCGCCGATGACGTCGCGGCGGCCGGCCCGCTGGACATCTTGATCAACAACGCCGCGCAGACCGTGCGGCGCAGCGCGGGCGCCTACCAGCCGCTCGTCGATGCAGAGCTCGCACCCCTGCCCGACGGCCCCATGCCAGAGCTCGTCACCTTCGGGCACACCAACGACGCGCACCCGCTCGCGCTGGCCGAGAGCGTGACGGCGCACCCCATCCTTGCGGCCGTGGCGAAGACCGCCGAGGCGACGGAGGCCGGGGCGAGCAGCCTCGAGCGCCTCGCTGCAGGCACAGCTATCGACGCCGGTGGCCTCGTGCCCGACGAGCACCACATCAACTCGTGGACGCAGAGCGTCGACCAGGTCGAACCGCTCGAAATGCTCGAGGTGCAGCTCGCGAACATGACCGCACCATTCTTGCTCGTGAGTCGACTACGGTCGGCGATGGCCGCATCCACCGCCGCCAGAAAGTACGTCGTCAACGTCAGCGCGATGGAGGGCGTCTTCGGCCGCGGCTACAAAGGCCCGGGCCACCCGCACACGAACATGGCCAAGGCCGCGCTCAACATGCTCACCCGCACCAGCGCCCGCGAGATGTTCGAGACCGACGGGATTTTGATGACCGCCGTCGATACCGGCTGGATCACCGATGAGCGCCCGCACTTCACCAAGGTTCGCCTCGCCGAAGAGGGCTTTCATGCCCCCCTCGACCTCGTCGACGGGGCTGCCCGCGTGTACGACCCAATCGTGCGCGGCGAGGCGGGCGAAGACCTGTTCGGCGTATTCCTCAAGGACTACAAACCGGGGTCGTGGTGACCGAGTTTTCTGGACTGGTTTTTCTAGGCGGGGTCGCAGACGGAACCCGCGTGGTGATCCGCTACCGCCTTCATGACCAGCCAGAAAGCGCGACGGATGCCGTCGGCTTCGTCAGCGCCAAGAACGACACCCAGATAGTGCTCGCCACCATGCGCGGCCTCACCACCATCGCTCTCGCCGACGTCATCGCCGCAAAAGAGGTACCCCCGCCGCCCGCTGCGCGCTAGTCTCCGATCACTAGACGCAAGGAGTGAGGGCCATGCCGAGAAACCCAACAGCGCACGATTGGACGACACTGCCGAAGCAGCAGTGCGACGTCGTGATGAAGGGCGGACTCACCTCCGGGGTGGTGTACCCGCGGGCGATCACCGAGTTGGCCAAGACGCGGCAGTTGCGCGGGCTCGGCGGCGCCTCGGCCGGCGCCATCGGCGCAGCGCTCGGCGCCGCGGCCGAGTATGGGCGCCGCTCGCCGCAAGGCGGGTTTGCGCACCTGCACACGCTGCCCGACATCCTCGACCTCGAGCAGTTGTTTGTGCCGCAGCGGCAGACGAAGCCGCTGCTCGACGTGCTCATGGCAGCCACCGGGCACCCTCGCCCTGGCGTCACTCTCACGACCACCGCGGCGCGCGTGCGCGGCGTAGCGAGGGCCCTGCTGGTCAACTTCACGCGGGCCGGACTGCTTGGCGTCCTGCCGGCGATCGCCGTCGCCGCTGTCGGAATTCTCATCGGCATCGACACCGGCTGGCCGTTCGTGGCTATCGCCGCCGTCGTGCTCGCGCCGCTCGGCTGGCTGGTCGCGATGGTGCTGAGCGTCAGCAAGCTGCTCAGCACAACGTTGCCCAAAAATCTGTTCGGCATCTGCACTGGCATCAGCGGCGACCTCGAGGCGCCGGGACTCACCGAGTGGCTCGCCGAGCAGATTGACGTGTGTGCCGGTCTGCCGCCCCGCGACAAGCCGCTGACCTTCGGGCAACTCTGGGAGGGCCCGGAGGGCGCAAAGCGCACCGACGACGGCCCGTGGGTGGACCTGCGCATGGTCAGCACCTGCCTCAGCTGGGCGCGACCGGTCGAGATGCCGTTCTCTGCATCGCTCTACTTCTACGATCCCGTGGCGTGGGCCACGCTGTTTCCGCCGTACGTCATGGAGGCGCTGCGCACCGCCCCACCCGCGCTGCCCGTCACCCCGAGCGAACTCGCCGCTTGGCACCGCAGCGAGCGTGCGGCGCACGAGCACACCCCACCGCTCGTGCGACTACCCGACGCGCAGCACTTGCCGATCATCGTCTCCACGCGACTGTCGCTAAGCTTCCCGCTCCTCATCTCGGCCGTGCCGCTGTGGAGCCCCAACCGCCGAAAAGAGCAGTCCCGCACCTTCGAACCGCTGTGGTTCACCGACGGGGGGCTGTGCAACAACTTTCCGGTGCAGCTGTTCGACGCGGCGCTCCCAACGCGGCCGACGTTTGCGATAAACCTCGGCAAATTCTCCGAGGGGACCACGCCAGACCCCGACGACGAGCGAAAGAACATTTCGTACGCGAAGACGAACTATCCGTTGTTGCCGCCGTATCGCTTCATCCCATCGAGCGGTTTTGGGGCACTCGCGGCCTTCGGCGCGGCTGCCGTCGACACCGCCCGCAACTCACAAGACAATCTGCATCTCGCTATTCCCGGGTACCGCGACCGCGTCGTGTTGGTGCGCCAAACGAGTGATGAGGGTGGGCTCAACCTGCGAATGGACAAGGCGGTCGTCGACGCTCTTGCCGAGCGCGGGCGGGTGGCCGCGCGCGAACTCGCCGCGCAGTTCGACGAACCGCGGTATCCAAGCAAAAAGCCGGTGCGTACGGGCTGGGACAACCACCGGTGGGTGCGATACCGCGCTCTGCTCTCTGGACTTCCCGCTTTTCTCACCAGCTATCAGGATGGGCACGAACACCTCCGGCTCGGCAGCGGCACCATGCCGAGTTACCCGGTGAGCGCCAAGACGCGCGCGCTTGCCGCCGGAATTTCAAAGCACCTGCTCGCGGCCGCAGCGCTGATCGACGAGCACGAAGCGACCTTCGCCCTCGCGGAGCTCGAGGATGAACCGAGACCGCTTGCGCCGATTCGCCGAGTGCCGCAGATCTAGGCGACGCGTCGCTACGATGGGCGTAGCGTATCGGCGAACAGGAGCGGCATGACCGTCGACCAGAAGATCGAGGCAACGGCGCTCGAGATTTTGCGCAGCAAGGGGCCTTCAGCCGTGACGATCGAGGCCGTCGCCCACCTGAGCGGAGTCGCGAAGACGACGATCTACCGTCGACACGACAACCGCGCATCTCTGCTGCGCGCGGTCGTCTACTCATCCAGCATCACGACCGATGTGCCCCACGGCCTCACCGCGTATGAGATGCTGCACTGGTTTCTCGGGCACGC
>JANONY010000397.1:0-1605 GCA_031421055.1 Actinomycetes bacterium
CTGCGCAGCAACCCTCCATGCCACAGTCGGCTCTGGATGGCCAGAACATCAGAACTGGTGGGGCTATTTGCGCACTCGGCAAAAGCGGCAAGATGACTCATCACCCGGGTGTGGTCCTGCCCGCTACGAGCACTGAACCCAACCTCGGCGGCCACCGGTGGGCACGTCATGATCGCCGATGGGCTGTAGGCATTGACGATTGCGGTGAGGGCTACCCGAATCTGCGGCGTGGTAGCCAGCCGCGCCCACACGCTGTTGTCGACGATGAATTGCTGAGGCGGTGACGTGCTACCTGCCATGGGTGGTCGTTTCGGCGTGCTCATCGAGCGCCAGCTCGGCGATCGCCTCGATTGCGTCAAGCTGGCGCCGACGCATGACGACGTCGCGAAGCGCGAGGTTGATCGCCTCGCGGTTGGTTTTCACCCCAAAGGTGGCCTTCGCCTGCTGGAGCATCTCTGAATCGATGTCAACGCTCGTGAGTGCCATGGTTCCTCCTATATATGAATAGCACATAATCCATATACAGGAGGAGCGGGCTCGAAGTCTGTGGAGAGCCTCAGCAGGCGCAGCCGCCGTCTCCGCAGCCGGTGACCCCAGCGGCCGCGCGGAGCTTGGCCTTGCGGCGGCGGCTTAGCCACCACATCCCGAGGGCAAGTACGGCGAGGCCCAGCGCACCCGCGATCAAACCTTGCTGCAGCAGGGCGGCTCCAGCGCCGGTGACGATTCCGCCGACGATCAGGAAGGGCAGGGCGCAGCATCCGACGCAGGCGAGCAGAGCGAGGCCGCCGGCGATCTTGGTGCGCAGCGGGGCGTCTTTGTCGATCTCGCGCCGGGCACAGGTGCTGTTGGTGTTATCGGTCATGGTCATGGTCGGGCTCCAAGGGTGAGGTTGGCGAAGGGGATGGGGCAGTCGGCGCAGGTGCACCCGGTGAGGCCGTCGCAGCGGGCGGCGATCACCATTTCAAGCGATTCGCGGATGGTGGCCAAGTCGGCAATTTTCTGATCAATCTCGGCGAGCTTCGCAATCGCGCGCTCGCGTAACTGCGGCGTCGGGTGTGCCCGCCGCCCCGCCTCGAGCAGCTTGGACACCTCGTCGAGGGTGAAGCCAAGGCGTTGCGCGGCTTTGATGACTCCGATGAGCGCGACCGCGTCGTCGTCGTAGCTGCGGTGCCCGCCGAGGGTTCGCAGCGGTGCCTCGATCAGGCCGCGGCGTTCGTAGTAGCGCAGGGTCTCGACGTTGACGCCAGCGAGCTCGGCGAGTTCGCCGCTGCGCAGCGTCACGCGAGCTCTCCGGCGAGCAGCTCGAGCGCGTCGAGGATGTCGGCGTGCGTGAGGTCGACCGTGATGTCGAGCACGACCCGCCCGCCGCTGCTGGCGACGGTGAAGTCGAAGAACGAACAGCAGCTGGATTCGCGCGCTGCGAGGTCGCGCACCTTGCTTACCAGCCCTGCACCTTCGTCGAAGGCAACAGTCAGGTGAGTGGCGTCGTGTCGCGTCGTTGAGGTCGCCGTCGCGAACAGTCTCGCGAATTCAGCGAGACGAACGGGTCGGTCGGCGGTGGGAAGGGTGCATGCATGAGGGATGTCGATTGCCATGACTCAACGG